>NZ_JAAHHC010000016.1:0-151244 GCF_010672265.1 Moorena sp. SIO3A2 | reverse complement strand
CTTTGTACAAAGATGGCCTTCCTTTGATGAAACGACTAATTCAAGCTCGTTGCTCTATTACTGCTCCTCCTACTCTTCCGATACCTCTCTAAACCTGACCAAACGTCTTTCCAAAAGAGCCACACCCATATTATTTAGCGGTTTTTAGCCTAATCAGGTACACAGTCTTGTTTCCCGATTCCCTACTCCCTACTCCCGATTCCCGATTCCCGATTCCCGATTCCCGATTCCCTAACACCCAGACCGAATTACAAACTGCTATAAACACTGCTAAATACTACATATCTCAAGGCGAGAGAAGAGAGATACGCCACCCATGAAAAAGGCAAAGTATGCCCAACCGGAAAAGAATCCGACATAGCTGACTGGTAGATGCCCCTGGGGAGCATTGAGGGTGAAGGGGAGGTCAACGTAATCTAGCCACTTTTCGTTGGTGTGCCATCCAAGTTGATCGCCAAAGCGACAGTAAGTTTCATAGTCATAATCGGCACCAGGAGTTACCTGCACACTCTCGGTGACTATGCTCTGCCAGATTCGCTTCTGTACACTAAAGCCAAAGCGCCCATGGCTGTACTTTACCCAGAGGCTGTTGAGAGTACAGAGGTCTGTACAAGGAAAGGTGTTGATATCTGGGATGTCAAGCCAGCCTTCTTCTTCTCGTCCTGCTGCTTTGAGCATAACGGCGAGAGTTTCTTGATCTGCCTCTTGCCACTTTCTACGGATTAGTAAATCCCGTAATGGGCGGTAATCTACTCCTACATCAGAACTAAGGTCATCAGCTTCACTCAAAGAGATGAAATAATCGTTTTCAGTCACGGGCTGTAACCATTCGTGGACTGACTGAGGACGGTCTTTTGGCTCTAAGGCCATGCCTTGGAGAATTACTTGATTTAAGCGATCGCTAATACTAGGAACCAGTTGGTTTGGTGGCACCAGCTCTTCACCGTCATACTTGCGGTAAATTGACTCGGTAGGACTTAGCCCGGTTACGGCATGGTACATCGAAGCCGCTAGAGAGTAGACATCCACCGTGGCGTGACGACTGCCTTGGTAGTATAGCTCGTAGGGTCGAAATGGTTTATTGTCAATATGGCTCGACACATTACTATCTCGGAGTATATCCCCAGGAATCCCAAAGTCAATCAATACCGGTTTGCCACTGTTACTGACCACGATATTATGAGGGCTGATCTCTAAATGCACCAGCCCTACTCCATGGATTAGATTCAACGCTGACCCAATTTGAGTGATGTACTCTACTGCATCAGTTTCAGGTAATGGTCCTGTGCGTTGTACCAACTTCCACAAACTTTCCCCGGAAATAAAATCCATCACTAGGAAGTAGGTATCTCCTTCTTGAAACAAGTCTCTGACCTGGACCAGGGATTCAAGGTCAGCAGACAGTTGAGCCAGCAGTTGTCCTTGCTTGATAAATTGTTCTCCATAGTTGGGGTAGTCTGGAGCCAATCTCAGGCTTTCGTGTGGTGTTTTAATTACAACATCTTGATTGAGTAACTGATGGACTGCTTTGTAGGTAATTCCAAACGCTCCACGTCCAAGAATTTTCTCGATCTTGTATTTACCACCATGTAACAGCTGTTGCTCTGACCAGACCATATAGATTAGTTGTTAGTTTTTTCTTGTTAGTTGTTTATGATTTGTTTTTCGGTTTAGTAGATTTACCCTGGCTCCAACGGGGATTATCAACAATTTTCAAACACCCTAAATTCAAATACTATTGATAATACAATTAATGCTATAGCATTATTGAGTGAGTATTCAGCTATCAGCGTGTCGCGTATCAGCTAATGCGCTACTTGAGTTGCTACTTGAGGTGCTTTTGAATAAAACAAGTAAGCATTGGAATAATGCTGAGTAAAGTCACCTCCCAGCGTCGTTCGCACAGCGTGGCCATTCGCGTAGCGTGGCCGAAAGGCCAAGGCCAAAGCCTGTGCCACAAAACTGACGGCTGACGGCTGACGGCTGACGGCTGATGGCTGAATGCTTACATTATTGACATGCTATTAAATCTGATAATTAATTTTTTTAGGATTAATTTTCAGTACTCATATACTTTAGTATAATTCCCTCAGCTTTGCCATCCTCTGGAGCATCAGGTGTTAGCGGTTAATTCTCTCCCAAGAGAAAAAAGCTAGCGATAGGGAATCGGGAATCGGGAATCGGGAATCGGGAACAGGCAAGAGGCAAGAGGGAAAAAATCCTGTGTACCTCATTAGGTTAGAAAGCGCTATACTAAAGCTACTGACAAATGCGTTCGCGTAGCGTGGCCTACCGCCAATCGCGTTTAGCTCAAGTCCGGAGAATTCTGCCCATTTCCCGCTTTTCCCGCTTTTCCCGCTTTTCCCGACTCCCGACTCCCTCGGTGCGCTTTCCGTAGGCGAATTAAATTCGCCACGGGTCGCACCGCTCCCGATTCCCGATTCCCGACTCCCGATTGCCTACTCCCGACTCCCGAGCTATCTGTCTAGCCCTTCCCCAGTAAGATAGGATTATCCAGAGTAAAGATAATGACTTACATTAGCTATGGCGGAAGAAACCCAACCCTTGCCTAACCCTGAGCAAGCCAATACTCCTTCTGATACACCAGCAGAGAAACCAGCGGCTAAGGCTCCTGCGGCCAAAAAGCCTGCGGAAAAATCAGCACAGAAACCAGCGGCTAAGGCTCCTGCGGCCAAAAAGCCTGCTGCTGCTGCTGCTGCTGGGGCAAAAGCTAAAAAAGCCAAACCACCAGCAGTTGAAGATAAACCTTTCACTGAATTTGTGGAACAACATTATGTGCCAGCCCTTAAGACTGCTTTTGCCAAACAAGGTATTGATGATGTAGATGTGACGTTTGCTAAACAGAAAATCCCGATTCCAAGTTTGAGTCAAATGGATGACTGTTGGCAAGTAATGGGTAGTTGGCAAAATGGGCAACGTACATTTAACCTTTATTTCCTAGACGAAGATATTAAAAAACAAAAGGCTTTTTCTGCCTCGGCTAATGGTGTTAAACCTAGTACGATTGAGTCGTTTATGATTGATGAACGGAAAGTGACTCTTCCTCTAATGGTTCATTACACTATACAACGGCTAAATGCTCAGAAGTGGCTAATGTGGAATTAGTTATTTTTGGATAAGTTTAGGTAGATTTTCGGATTTTTACGGAATCTACCAACCAAGATCCAAACTGTTTTGATCATGGAGCGATCGCTACCTTTCGCTCCCGATCACAAGGTTGGTTTTAGGAAGTAGGGAGTAGGGAGCAGGGAGTAGGGGGAAGAGTATGGAGAGTGGGAAAAAATATTGTTTGCTTGATTATTTTTTTCGGTAACTATTTTTAAGCTTTACTGCTACGTTTAATAATCACCGAAACAACCATAACCCTTGACTGTATAAGGGGTTGGTTTCCACTATTTTTTTTGTTTTTATAATTGTATAATTCGGTATTTTTACTAGGGCTAAATCTTATAGCGCTGCGCCAAGATAATAGAAAAAACGGAATGGGTGCTGCATGGCTTTATCATAACACTAAAAACTACTCCCATAGCTTTACGAGTGCATCTAATTTTTGCTGTTTGAGCCGGTGGTGCGTTACGGGACGGACTGTACCAATACTACTGACCGAGAAAATGAGGGCGAGCCCGTCCCTAACGCACCCTACACACTGTTCCTTGTTTCCTGTTCCCTATTCCCTGACATGACAGATTTTTATCAAGAAAACCCTTATAAAAAACTAACTATAACCGCTTCTTCAACTGGTGTATATACAGCCAAAGCAGCCTTGACCAAGCTAGATTTTGAGTCGGAAAGTAACTTGGCAAAATCCCAAAATCTAAGTGACAGTATAGTAAGCAAGTTTTTTAATTTCAAACCAATTCAGCTGGATTCTTTTAAACGGATATGCCAGGCTCTGAAATTAAAATGGATAGAAATTGCGGGAATAGCAGAGGAAAAGGATTCGGATGTAGTAAGCACAAACGGGCAGGATTCGGATGTAGTAATCACAAACGGGCAGGATTCGGATGTAGTAAGCAAAAACGGGCAGGATGCCCATTCTACTGATAGCAGTAGCTCAGAGCTGGTGAAGCCAGAGAAAACACCTAGGCGCAAAGTGACTGTAGTCGATAGAGAAACTGAAACCATTAAAATGTCTATGGTTTTAGACGGAGAGATAGATTCAAGTCAAAATTTAAAACGTCTTAAATCTATGTTACGAGACTATCCAGGAGACACGATCACAATTAGTGATATGAAAAAAGACAGGATTCGATTAATTTTAGGATTAATTGTAGAAGATGATCAAGAGGAAATCGAAGGGCTTGTATCTCAGATAAAATCAGGAGAAGTCAAATAATTAAGTGGTTTTCCTGTTCAAGATATTCAAATCTTGAACACAAGGTCAGAGGATGATCAAATTGACACTCCCCGGTCTAAAGACGCGGGGATTCTTCATTCAACGAGTCAGCTTGCCCAACCAGGTCGGAACCAAGAAGAGTAGAGGCCGATTCTCCTGAAGCGTAATGGTCTTTTACAACCCAAGTTCCGGTGTGCCCCACCGTACCTAAGGCTCTTTTAAGGATGTTTATTGCGGCATTCTGGTCTCTATCCAACTGACATCCACATTTGCAAGTATGAGTCCTAGTCGATAGAGATTTTTTGACTACTTCGCCACAATCAGAGCAGTTTTGGCTGGTATAGGCAGGATTTACCGCGACTGTCACCTTTCCAAACTTGGTACCAAAGTGCTCCATCCATTTCCGAAACTGATACCAACCTGCATCATTAATAGATTTAGCGAGACAGTGATTTTTCACTAAATTTTTAACCCTCAAGTCTTCATAGGCGACCAGGTCGTTAGACCGGATTACGCAGCGCGCCAGTCTCTTAGCGTGCTCTTCACGTTGCCTACTTATTTTAAGGTGCTGCTTGCCTAGTCTATTAACCGCTTTCTTGCGATTGGATGAGCCTTTCTTTTTACGAGAAACTCGTCGTTGAAAAAACTTAAGGCGTTTTTCTCCCGTTCTGTAAAAGTGGGGGTTTGATTCTGTTTTCCCGGCGGAATCAGTGTAGAAGTCTTTCAATCCTACATCCAAACCGATAGCTGTCCCAGTTGGATCTAGCTCTTCTTTTGCATCAACCGAAACACAGAACTGGACATAGTAACCATCAGCTCTTTTTACTATCCGAACCCGCTTTATTTGCTTTTTGTCAAATCGCCACAAATCCCATGTACCTTTAAGTTTGAGCTTCCCAATACCCTTTTTGTCACTAAATGTGATTGACTTCTTGTCAGGGGATAACTTCCATCCAGACTGTTTATACTCCACTGAGCGGCAGTTTTTCTGGAATTTTGGTAAACCTTTTTTGCCGGGTACTCTCTTTTTGCAGTTATCAAAAAAGCGAACAATTGATGACCACGCCCTTTCAGCACTAGACTGTCGAGCCGTAGAGTTCAAATCGCTGGCAAAAGGAAAGTTTTTAGCAAGGATAGCACTGTACTTATTGAGATCAAATTTATTGACCCCTTTATTGTCCATCCAATACCTTAGACAGCTATTGCGGATGAATTTAACCGTCCGAATAGCCTCGTTTATAGCAGAGTATTGATATTTCTTTCCCTTTGCTTTGAACTCTAAAATTATCACCACTTTCGACCTCAACTGTCCTATATATTATTCTACAATATCCAGACTAAAATATTGATTTTTCTTTCAATATTTTTTTCACGGCGACTAAAGTCGCTATGAGCCTACATCCCCGGTTTAAAAACACGGGGTTTTGGCTTGGGGAGTTTCATAATGAGCTTGATCCTAAATGGCGTTTAGTGGAAGAGATTGCTAGCACTGGAGCTGCGGGTCGGGAGTTGAAGGGTGTTGACCTGAGTGATGTTGACCTGAGTGGTGCAAACATGAGTCGTGCTGACCTGAATGGTGCAAACCTCAGTGGTGCTGACCTGAGTAATGCCAACCTCAAGGGTATTGACCTAAGTAGTGCTAACCTGAGTGATGCTAACCTGAGTGATGCCCAGCTCAAGGGTGCCCAACTATATTGTGCTGACCTCAAGGGTGCCCAACTATATTGTGCTGACCTCAAGGGTGCTGACCTCAGTAGTGCCGAGCTCAAGGGTGCTGACCTAAGGGGTGCCGACCTGAGGGGTGCCGACCTGATCAAGGATGTTGACCTCAGTCATGCCAACCTCCGTGATGCCAAGCTAGTTGGTGCCAAGCTAGTTGGTGCCAAGCTAGTTGGTGCCGACCTCAGTGGTGCCAACCTCAGTGGTGCCAACCTCGGTTGTACCAACTTTAGTCGTGCCGACCTCAGTAGTACTAACCTCAATGGAGCCAACTTCAGGGCTGCCAGCCTGAATCGTGCCGACCTCAGTAGTGCCAACCTTAGTAGTGCTGACCTTACGAGTGCTGACCTCAAGAGTGCCGACCTCAGTAGTGCTGACCTGAAGGGTGCTAACTTGAATAGTGCCAACTTCAGTGGTGCTGACCTCAGTGATGCCAACCTCACTGGTGCCGACCTCAGTTTTGCCCAGCTGAGTCGTGCTATCGTGGACAATACCCAATTTGAAGATAATCTGGGAATTAATGAATCCATGAAGGGTTACTTAATTAAACGAGGGGCAATGTTTGAAGATGTAGCAGGGGATAGCTCTGAAAGTGTTACCTCTAGCCAAATCCCGCAAACAAATGGGATAAATTGAAAGAATGCGATCGCATCCACCAAAAAACGCGATTGACCGTAGGTCACGCTACGCTAACGCTTAAACCAGAAAATGGGCATTGCTAAATCTTGGGATCAATATCAGTGGGGTGGGCATCCTGCCTGCCTAGGAATATTGATCACCGGCAAGATGCCGGTTCCACCAAAATCCCGGTTCCACAAAACTCTTCAAATCATTCGATTATTAAGCAATGTCAACGAATTAGTCTAGAGCTTTCGCTTAGCGTGGCCAAAGGCCAATCGCATAATCCACCGATATTAGTTCTCAATTCGGTGAGGTACACAAGTTGTGGATTTTAGGGAACAGGGAAAAATCCTGTGTACCTATACTCGCGCTATAACTTTATTTCCCTTTAGACTTAGGTAGTGAGAGTCCCAGATAGCCTCCAAGACCTATTTTTGCCATATCCATGAAGGTGGGGCGGTACTCTTCATCCATGACGGCTAGGGTAAGTGACCCTCCAAGTAATATCGATATAATAGCAGTTTGAACCATTTCTTTGATTGTCAGAGTTTTATTAGCCATAGGTTTTTTCTGTAACTGGTAAACTTGACTGCTACTTTTAATGGTTACCTACAAAAACCGAAACCTTGACTGTCCAATGGATTAGTTGCTAATATGATTTGGGTTTTGTTTGATTGCCTTGTGACTGAGCTGTGATTGCGCTAAACTTTACGCTCTACGTAGGGAATATAAAACTTCCGGTCAGGGAATTATTTAGTTTGATAATATAGGGCTGCATCCCTTACTCCATTGATTTTTTAAACACCATTACTATTACTATAGTTATCAAAAACTAGCCATACGATGACAGATTCTAATACAAAGGGTTCAAAGTATTTCGAAGGTTTAGCAAAGACTTCAGAAACAACTATGAATATTATGATAGATGCTAGCCAAGTTAGGAAAAATAAAAAACTAACTATCACCGCCTCGTCAAACGGTATAGAAAAAGCAGAAAAAGCTTTAATAAGGCTAGGATTCAACTCTAAAAGTAACTTAGCGAAGTCACAACTTATAGGTCGCAGTACAGTAACAAAGTTTTTTAATTTAAAGCCAATTCAGCTGGATTCCTTTAAACGGATATGCGATGGACTGAAACTAGACTGGAGAGAAATCGCGGGAATAGCAGAGGCAAACCGATCCGAACCGCTAACCAGAAATGATGGCAGTAACTCAGAGCTGTTGGAGGGTGTGGAGCAAGGGCAAGCACCTAGGCGCAAAGTGACTGTAATCGATAAACAAAGTAAAACAATTAAAGCTGTTATCGTATTAAAAGGGGATATAGATTCAGTTGAAAATTTAAAATTTATTCAATCTATTGTACGAAACTATTCAGGAGACAGTATAAACATTATTGATATTCAACCAGGCAGCATCCAATTAATTGTAGAGGGTTCTCCAGAGGATATCGAACAGCTTATATCTCAGATAAAGTCAGGAGAACTAAAAGAATTAAGCGGTTTTCCTGTTCAAGATATTGAAATTTTGAGGGAAACCTCAGAGCATGATCAAAATCACGAGATTGATCACAAATGGCGTCTAGTGGAAGAGATTGTTAGCCATGGAGCTGTGGGTCGAAACTTGAGGGGTGTTGACCTGAGTGATGCCGACCTCAGATGTGCCGACCTCAGATGTGCCGACCTCAGATGTGCCGACTTGAGGGGTACTGACCTCAAAGGTGTCAAGCTGAGGGGTGCCAAGCTGAAGGGTGCCAAGCTCAGTGGTACCAACCTGATTCGTGCCAACCTGATTCGTGGTGCCAACCTGATTCTTGACTACCTGATTGGTACTGACCTGATTGGTGTCAACCTGATTGCTGCCAATCTGATTCATACCAATCTGATTCGTGGCTACCTGAGGGGTGCCAACCTGAGGGGTGCCAAGCTCAGTGGTACCAACCTGAGTGGTGGCTACCTGAGTGGTGCCAACTTGAGTGGTGCCAACCTGAGGGGTGCCAACCTGAGTGATGGCTACCTGATTCGTGCCGACTTGAGGGGTGCCAAGCTCAGTGGTGCCAAGCTGAGGGGTGCCAAGCTCAGTGGTGCCAAGCTGAGGGATGCCGACCTGATTCGTGCTTACCTGAGTGGTGCCGACCTCAGGGGTGCCGACCTGATTCGTGCCGACCTCAGGGGTGCTGACCTCAGGGGTGCCGACCTCAGGGGTGCCTACCTGATTCGTGCCTACCTGATTTATACCAACCTCAGTGATGCCAACCTCAGTGGTGCTGTTGTGAAAAATGCCCGATTTGGAAATAACTCAGGAATTGATGAATCGCTCAAGAGAGACCTAATTCAACGAGGCGCAATTTTTGAGGATTTGCCAGGGGATCGCTCTAAAAGATTAACCCCTATTAAAAGATAGGGATTACGGAAATTAGGGAGTGCTGGTAATTTTTTGGAATCCCATCAGCTTCAACCAAAAAACGCGATTGGCCTATGGCCACGCTACGCGAACGCTTACAGATAAATGCAGAAAGTTTGGCGTTGCTGAATTAAGGAATGAATAGGAGTAGAGTGGGCATCCTGCCCGCTGGAAAATAAGCATGAAACTGGCAAGATGCCAGTTCCACCTCACTCTTAAAATTATTCAATTATAGCGTTTCTAGGACTCATGAGGTACACATTATTTTTTACCTCTTCCCTCTTCCCTTTTCCCTCTCCCCTGCTCCCTGCTCCCTGCTCCCTGCTCCCTAAAAACCAGAAATTTGTACCTCACAAGTCGTAGAATTGCTATATATAAGTTTGACATACAAAGGAGGTGTGGCTCCCCGGACCCGAATCCCACGCCTCCCTCTGTTTCCCTATTCCCAATTCCGAACTTCCCTATTTTATCCGCGCAGCGCTATAGTTAAAGGTTTAAAACCTAGTCAGCTTTTTTAGCTCGGAAGGTAGCTGTGACTGTATAGTCAGAGGTGCGGTAACCGGTGAAGCCGACATGTTCACATTCGACAAATCCAACTGATGCCATTAGTTCTAACACTTTGGAAATAGGTATAGCGCCTGCTACACAATCGCACCAACTTCCTGCTTGTATTTCTGACTCAGAATTTCCTTGACGAACTACATCCACCAAATAAAACCTACCACCTGGTTTCAAGCAATTATAGGCTTGGACAAAAGCACATTTCTTACGAGGTGATAAGTTAAATGTCCCATTGGCAATGACCACATCCGCTACACTTTCGGGAATGTCTTCGTGTTTGCCCATATCAAAGGGTGCTTTAATCACTTCAATAGTCGTGAAGTTACATAATTCGGCATTTTCACGGGCTTTTTTCACCATTGCAGCGGTCATATCTACACCAATGACTTTCCCGGTTTCACCTACCAAACTAGCAGCAACACAAAGGTCAGCACCGGCACCACATCCTAAATCGACAACGGTTTCACCTTGGTTAATCGAGCCAAGGGAAAAAGAATTACCGCACATACAGGAAGACTCCCAAACTTGCTCAGGAAGTTGGGATACGTCATATCCCATTTTGGCGGCATTTTCTTTACCATAGGGTAGGGGATTAATGGTGCCGAACCCTGCTTGAGGATTTTCAGCCAGTTGGGTATACTGCTTTAGAATTTCCTTAAAGGAACGGGTGACACCAACTGTTAACTTGATTTGACTCCAAAGTTCATCACTTTCCAGGAATTCATTGTAGTCAATCACACCATTGTTGTCACTGTCTGCTTTGGCAATGAGTGTCGTCAGTTCATCTTCCCCAAGATTAACCTTCAACGAGTCCAACAATTGACGTAATTCATCGAGTGAGATAGAACCATTGCCATCTAAATCAATCAGGGAAAAGATTTCCCGTAGATCATCTTGGGAAGTGAGGTCTACCTTGTTGACTACCCATTCCGCAAATTCAGGAAATTCGATAGTTCCACTTAAGTCGGCATCGGTCTTGATCAAGACCGCTTCTAGTTCTTCATCGGTTAGAGTCATTCCCAGAGACCCCATAGCATTGGCTAACTCTTCTCTAGTTAGAGACCCATTACTATCAGCGTCAAACAAATCAAATACTTCTTTGAATTCATCACGTTGAGCCGGTGTCAATTGACTTGATTCAATCGCTGACATAAGTTGATTTACCCTTTTTGTTAACTACAAATAACTACAAGTTTTTTGAATTATAATTGAATTATAAAAGTTGTGTATCCAAATTTATCCAGATAAATAATCGAACATTAAAACGGCGGTATAGCGACAATATCTATATTAGTAAGCAATGGAATAAAAATCAATGCTCAATCATTAATAAAATCTAAAATAGATTATCTTAATTGTCAATTATATGGAAGCAATATTTATTAAATGTAACGTCAACATTCAGCATCGGCAAACTTTGGAGCTAAAAAAAAGGGGGAGTCGGAACGGTTCCCCCTTGACAATCCCCATTTTTAGGTCAAAACTATAAAGATGATAACGAAAAAGGTAATAACTTGATTGAATAACTTTATTAAATAACTTTATTAATTAATTATTTTCTTTAAGTTATGTAACAGCTTTTAGACTTCAGGTTTGCTTAAGCTTTCAGGTTTGCTTAAGGGTTCAGGTTTAAGCTACGGCAGGGGCAAAATGTGATAAAACTTTAAATTACGTTGTAACTCTTAACAAAAAAAAGCGCTTGAGATCACCAATACCCTGGTAAACTCAGAAAGCAATATATATATAGCAATAGATAGCAATCGTCATTGATTGGTGAAACTGACCCTGGGACAAGGTGTTGCCTTGTGTTCCCTGTTTGGGGAATCTTTCTCGGTTTCACGAGCTGATCCCGATTGCTATATGATCAGTCTTGGGTTTGGGCGTGGGTTGAGTAACCCGGATATGGCCACACCAGGGCACCGAGAATGGTAAGCAACTATAACAAGCAAGCAAGAGCTTAAGATGGTAGATTCCCTTAAAAAACCTGATTTTGATGAAATCCGACCCGGTATAAAAGTTCCGGCCAAGGACACGATCCTAACTCCCCGGTTCTACACTACTGACTTTGAAGCAATGGCGAAGATGGACCTCTCGCCTAATCAGGATGAACTCGAAGCCATCCTGGAAGAGTTTCGAGCTGACTACAATCGTCACCATTTTGTCCGGGATGAGGAGTTTAATCAATCCTGGGACCATATTGATGGGGAAAAACGCCGGTTATTTGTTGAGTTTCTGGAACGTTCCTGTACAGCGGAATTCTCTGGTTTCTTGCTGTATAAGGAATTGGGACGGCGCTTAAAGAATAAAAATCCTGTGCTGGCAGAGTGCTTTACCCTGATGTCTCGTGATGAAGCACGTCATTCGGGATTCCTGAACAAGGCCATGTCAGATTTCAATCTACAGCTGGATTTGGGATTCCTGACTAAGAGCAAGAAGTACACCTTCTTTCAGCCGAAGTTTATTTTCTACGCTACTTATCTGTCTGAGAAGATTGGCTATTGGCGGTATATTACTATCTATCGCCATTTAGAAGCGCATCCTGAAGACCGGGTCTATCCAATTTTCCGCTTCTTTGAAAACTGGTGTCAGGATGAAAACCGTCACGGGGATTTCTTTGATGCGCTGATGAGAGCCCAGCCGGATACGCTGAATGACTGGAAGGCTAAGCTTTGGTCCCGATTCTTCTTGCTGTCGGTGTTTGCCACTATGTATCTGAATGATGTTCAGCGGTATGGATTCTATGCCTCAATTGGTTTAGATGCTCGTGAGTATGATAAGTATGTGATTGAGAAGACTAATGACACCTCAGGACGGGTCTTCCCAGTTATTTTGGATGTAGACCATCCGGAATTTTATGAGCGTCTAGAGATTTGTGTCCGGAATAATGATAAGCTGAGAGCGATCGCTAACTCAAATACGCCCAAGTTCTTGCAAATATTCCAGAAGTTGCCCCTATACATGTCTAATGCCTGGCAGCTCCTGAAATTGTACCTGATTAAGCCCATTGATATGACGGCTAAACAAGGTTCTATGATCTAAAGTTTGCTCCGCTAACTGTTAGCTTCGTTTTTGTGGTGATTCTACATTAGGTAGGATCACTTTTTTTTTGATTCCCTGCTCCCTACTCCCTACTCCCTACTCCCTACTCCCTACTCCCTACTCCCTACTCCCTACTCCCTACTCCCTACTCCCTACTCCCTACTCCCTATTCCCTTAGATCCGGAAATGATATAAGAATGACAGAAGTTTTATCGGTATAGGTGCGTCAGTTCTGTTAGTGTATTTTTTATTGTTGAGTGTTGAAAAATTTGGGACTTAAGTATCTAAAAACGGGATTACTGGGACTAACGTTTAGCTTCACAGTTGCTTACCGAGCTGGGAGTCAAACCGTGCCAGTACCGGACTCGACTACAGGCAACCAAGAGGAAACCCAGGGGAATCCCCCTGAGCCTAATCCAGATAAGTTACCAGAGTCTCCCCAGTCTGATCCTCCTGGTAATTCAGCAGCCCAGGAGTTGGATTTAAGTCCAGAGGTAATCGAAGGCAGTCCGGTGCTACAGCGTTGGCTAGAGGAGGTGCCCGATGTTTGGCAGAATATTCGCCATCAACCCAGTTTTCGTACTCGGTTGCGGTTGGGTTACTCCCAGTTTCCCTCTAATGGACAAGCAGCAGGGGTGAATGTGGGAGTAGAAGATGTGTTTATTGGTAATTCTGGCTTAACGGTTAGTGGGGATTATCAGGCTTCCTTTAATGGTGAGCGAGAAACCTTTGGGGTAGATTTGCGGTATTATGTGCGGCCCTTAGGGAGTTATTTCAATATTGCCCCGATGGTAGGTTATCGCAATTTGGAGACTGATGGTTACTCTACCGATGGGGTAAATGTGGGAGCACGGTTGCTGTTGGTTTTGTCTCGCACTGGTGCCGCTGATATTTCCTTCACTCAGAGTTTTGTGTCTATTGGCAGTAGTGATGAGGTGGGGATAAGCAAGCTTTCCTTCGGTTATGCGATTACTCCCAATTTGCGGCTTGCTACGGATATTGAGAAACAGAATTCTATCGAAAATAAGGATAGTCGGGTGGGGATTGGGTTGGAATGGATGCCTTGAGATTTTGATAGGGTGGGTAGTGTGGCTTACAGGGGTAGGTTTTTTACATCTGGTTCGGGAGTCGGGAGTCGGGAGTCGGGAGTCGGGAATCGGGAGTCGGGAATCGGGAGCGATCGCGTAGCGTGACCTAGGGTCAATCGCACCAGCGCGGAAGCTTCGCTTCATCCCGTAGCGTGGCCATTCCCGTAGCGTGGCCTTTTGGCCAAGGCCAATCCCATTGATAGCGCTAGGTACAGAGAATAAAAAAATTCCCTGGATCAGGGAATTGAAAAGCAGATCAGCTAAAGGTTTGAGCAATGATTAGTGCCTTGAGTTGGTAAACACAATTACATCAATTGCTATCCCTATTCTATTAAGCTAACCAAGAGCGCGCTCGCGTAGCGTGGCCTACGGCCAATCGCATTTATCGATCCCATTAAGCTAACCCATTTAGGGATTTGATCTAAGCCATTTAGCTATAGCATTTACCTATAACATATCCAAATTGATCATGAAACCCAATGCTGATTTGTCATAACACCAAACAATCCTCGGATCTCTTTCCTACTATTCCCGATTCCCGATTCCCGATTCCCGATTCCCGATTCCCGATTCCCGATTCCCTCTCTCCCCTAAACTAAAACTCTACCGATGAAAACCAGTAATTTAGTCAAGTCTGAGCCTCCCTCCTCAGCAAAGCACCAAACACTTCCCAAGATTAATCTATTTACCATGTTCCGGCTTGGTCTATTCTATATGGGATTAGGGGTCTTGGCAGTGCTCACCCTAGGAGTGCTCAACCGAGTGATGATCGACGAGCTAGGTATTCCAGCCTCAATTACCGCGAACCTCCTAGCCATTTCGCTGTTTGTTGCCCCAGCCCGGGTATGGTTTGGTCAGCTCTCGGATACTAAACCCGTCTTTGGATATCACCGTACTGGTTACCTCTGGATGGGAAGCGGGTTATTTATGATTATCCTATCCTTAGCGGTACAAATCACCTGGCAATTGGGCAATCTCGTCCAAGGGGCTGGAGGTTGGACATGGTCAATTCCAGCCTATAGTTGGGTCGCTCTTGGGGCTCTAGTTTTTGGTCTATACGGTCTAGCCCTAAGTATGAGTTCCACTACCTTTTTTACCTTATTAGTGGATATTTCTGATCAAGACAACCGTGGCAAATTAATCGGTATTACCTGGTCAATGATGACTGTGGGTATTGCGATTGGGGGCATCAGCAGCAAAATTTTGCTGAAGCGATTAGATAATATTGATACATCCCTGGAAGTATTGCGGTCATCGATTACTGGACTGTTTTTCTTCGTACCCTTAATCGTCTTCGGGCTAGCGGTATTAGCCACCTTTGGAATCGAGAAAAAATACTCGCGCTATTCTTCCCGTTCTATCCTAGCGAATCGCGAAGACCAGATTACCTTGGGCCAATCCCTAAAACTATTAACGGCTAGTCCCCAAACTGGCCTGTTTTTCACCTTTTTGGTGATCATGACCATCAGCCTATTTCTCCAGGAAGCGGTGCTAGAACCCTATGGGGGAGAAGTCTTTAATATGTCAATTCCTGAAACTTCTCTACTGAATAGCTTTTGGGGGATTGGGATGTTGATGAGCTTGAGCGCCACTGGCTTTTTCCTAATTCCCAATTTGGGTAAGCGCAAAACCACTCAATTAGGCTGTCTAGCGGTATCTATGTGCTTTATCTTGATTATTATGTCAGGATTTACCGGAAATGCTCAGCTATTCAAGGTAACCTTACTCTTATTTGGTTTATCTACTGGTATCGCCACCACAGGAGCTCTCAGTTTGATGTTAGACCTAACCGCAGCAGAAGCGGCTGGCACCTTTGTGGGGGCATGGGGATTAGCGCAAGCCATGTCACGAGGCATAGCAGTAGCCAGCGGTGGTGTGATCCTTGATGTAGGTAGAGCAATTTTTACTACCCCAGTCTTGGCTTATGGTGTCGTGTTTGCTCTCCAATCGGCAGGGATGATAGTAGCAATTTGGTTCCTAGGTAAAGTGAATTTTCAGGAATTCCAAGATAATGCTAAAGATGCGATCGCTGCTGTGATGGAAGGGGATTTGGATGGTTGAAGGCAGAATTTAGAATTTAGAATTTAGAATGAAGAATGAAGAATGAAGAATGAAGAATGAAGAATGAAAAATCTAGAATTCTAACTTCTAACTTCTAACTTCTAACTTCTAACTTCTAACTTCTAACTTCTAAAATGCGATCGCTTTCTTGGTGCGCGTTCCCTATTGAGGTAAAAAGTCAGCTCAGATGAATTGTAGGGTGGGCAAAAACATTTTGGTTCACATCAGTCTTCTAGATAAGATAACTTTGCCCACCCTACTTTAATTGGTATTTTTTTTATAAGCAAGTCCCTAAAAAGTCAGCTCAGATTAATTGTAGGGTGGGCAGTGGGTACTTTGGCGATGGCAAGCACATGACTCGGTTTGATGCACTGCCCACCCTACATCTACTGTATGCACTATATGGTACAGTTCCGCTTAGGAAAGCTCGGGTTACCTGTGACCAGCACCCCTCCTCCTGCCAGGACCAAATGGATCAAGAGCATCATCAGGAGGGTAGAAGCCAGGCTTCTCCGGAGGGTTGCTAAATCGGCTGATTGGTTTCCCACAACCATTATTCACGCCCACCCAAATACCTTCAGGTATAGTCCATTTGTTGTTGTTGTGGCACTCAATGACTACATAAGCTCCCTTAGCTATTCTTAGGAAGTCACCAGGATAAAGTTCTTCACCTATCGATACAGGAATGGAAACGTTTTCAGGTAAGCGGAAGATCTTACCCACTCCCTGAGCTGTGTCCACAGTTCCTACAGGTAATTGATCGGCAATAACTTTATTGGTAAAACCTTGTGCAACGGTAATACCAACGATTGTCAAAGCAGCTACTATGTGTTTCATTGTTTATTGGGCAACTGTTTAGTTAAGCCAGTTTCTAAGCGCTGTCTAGCTTGGTCAATCCATTTGTCTTGATCTATATTATAACTGGAGGAATATCCCAGGCAAGATGCCCAATTATTCATGATTATTGCAGTATTATTGTCACCTGCTTCTTCTAGTACCTGGGCTAGCAAACAGTAAGCTGGTGCCTTTTCCTTATCTAAAGTAATAGCATCCTGGAGATGACGTTTTGCCTCAGCATAGCGATTTTGTTTTAGCCGAGCCCACCCCAGGTTTTTAAGCAAATAGTATTTCACTTGCTCATTGTCAGTATTCTCAGTTAGGTATAGACCTCTTAGTAACAAGGAACTAGCCTGATAATATTTTTTGTCGAGAATATACATTCTTCCTAAGTTATTATAAGCAACTTCAAAGTCATCTTGTACAGCAATTTTGTATTCAGATAAAGCCTTTTTATTTTCTTGTAGTTCCTCATAAACTAATCCTAATTTATAATGAGGTTCAACGTAGTCAGGATTTAGTACTAGTGCTCGTTTGTAGCTTGATATAGCAGCAGCAAATCGCGGAGGACTATTTTCATCAAAAATATATCCATCACCAATATTTTTGTAAACCACTGCAATGTGAGGTAACGACAAACGAACGGTAACAGAAACTAGTAAAAGACTGAAGGCAATACCACAACTTACTTCTTCCCACAAATATTTAGGAATATTCAAACGGGTAAGAGCACGTTTGATTGAATCCTGTCCAGCTTTTGTGAGAGCGCTTCTACCGGCCAATAGTGTTAAGACGCTTTGAGTAGCAGTAACAAAAGCCCCTACGGTATCTGGTCCACCAGTCAGAAAGCGTGAGGAAATGTCTACGGTTAAACTCAACGACGATGTTAGAAATACAACTGTCAGTATTTTCCCTAGCCAGTCAAGATAATCCCATCGATGCTTTGGAGGTTTGAAGAACCACCACCAAGCGTCTACTTTAGGGTTCAAAATAGAATGCCATTCAGTTAGATCTACTACTGTGGTAATCTTATTAGTCTCTTGCTTTAATCGGTTATCTAGATCGTTAACCTTAATCAAGCTTCCTGTAGGAATCTGTGATTGATTGCTTAATTCTGCTTGAACCGTATCACGAGCAGTCAAAACTTCTAGAACTATTTCTTTTGATGGCGAGCGGAAGGATCCCACTTTGGAAGAAACATACCGCATTAAGCTGTATGATCGTGATTCTACCGCCCACTTAAAAAGATATATTTGCCAAAATGGGATGCTCCCTGACGAGCTAGTGTCTTCAAGTTTAGTCAGTGCATCAGTATAACGTTGAATAGCAGACTCTAACTCTGACATAGCAGAATTATTATTAGGAGTTTCTCCTGGCATAAGCTGACTTGACATTTGATTTCCCTCTAATTTCAGCCTCCCGTTCCACCAACCTCCTCTCAAATTCAGCCATTGTCTGAATGATGGGAATGTTTTCAGCACAGCCAGGTATAAGCGCGATCGCATCAACAATCACATCAGTCTTTGACCTGCCAGTTTGCTCAACCTAGCAGCTATTGAGTTATGGGAGAAGGGTTGAAGGAATCCTAATGGCGATTTGAGGTTTAGTAATAGCATAAATCTAAAGTAGCGCTATTATACCAATTGTATGACTAAGTGTTGCTATTGCTGTATTAATTCTTAACATTACGGTAAATCACCTCTGGAGGTGTTTCTGCTCACCGACATCAACTAGTCCGTTGGTGGGCAGTGCTTAGTCAGGCGATTGACCGTAGGTCACGCTACGTGATGCTCCGTAGGAGCCGCTAAAAGCGATCGCAAACAAATGAATCGGTGTGATGCACTGCCCACTGACATGAACTAGTTAGTTATCAGTGGTGAGTTACCGATTACTGTCAATCGTAAGGTGGGCAGTGTGTACCAACCCGATGGCAAGCAAATGACTCTGTGTGATACACTGCCCACCCTACATCTAAATGATAGATTTACTGTGGCCAAGGGAGCAGGGAGCAGGGACTGAGGCCGTAGGCCACGCGGGGCGCGTGAGGCCGTTGGCCACGCTGCGCGAACGGAGCAGTGGAAAGAGGCAGTATTCAGAAAATTTTGTTAGTTGAATAGCCTCATTTCCCTTTTACAGTAAGCTTTATGAGTTTTTTAACTGGAAATTTAGCATAGCAGGTACTGAAGAACCATTTAACGGAGTTTTTAAGTGCTGTCTAGCTTGATAAAACCATTTGTTTTCATCTATATTATTAGTATTGGCATACTCATAGCAATATCCCCAATTATTAATTATTTCCGTGTTTTTTGTTTCCGTATTTTTTTCATCTGCTTCGTTTTTTTCAGCTTCTAATACCTGGGCTAGCAAACAGTAAGCTGGTGCCTTGTTATTATATAACTTCTTAGCATTCTCGAGATTATATTTTGCCTCATCATAGTACTTTTGTTCTAGCATAGCCCACCCCAGGTTTGTCAGCAAATTGTATTTCACTTCTTTATCATTGTCTTTATCATTTTCAGTCTCCTCATTAATTAGGTCTAGACCTCTTCGTAACCAAAAACTAGCCTGAGCATATTTTTGATCGATAATATACATTCTTCCTAACTTATTATAAGCAGGAATGAAGTTATCTTTCACAGCAATTTTGTATTGAGATAAAGCCTTTTGATTTTCTTGTAGTTCCTCATAAATTGTTCCTAAGTGATAATGAGATTCAGCGTAGTCAGGATTCAGGGCGACTGCTCGTTTGTAGTCTGATATGGCGGCAGCAAATTTCGGATGATTATGTTGAATGTCTTGATCACCAAGATGGTTGTAAAAATCGGCAATCTTAGGTAACAAAAAATAAACTATAACACAAATGAGGAAAAGACTGAAGGCAATACCACAAATTACTTCTTGCCAAAAATAGTTAGGAATATTCAAACGGGTAAGAGCATTTTTGATTAACTCCTGTCCAGTTTTTGTGAAAGCGGTTCTACCAACCAGTAGTGTTAGGACGCCCTCACTAGCAGTAACAAAAACCTCTAAGGTATCTGGTGCTCCACCACTCAGAAAGTGTTCCGAAATATCTACCGTTAAACTAAAAGACAATATGAGAAATACAATTGTCAGTATTTTCCATAGCCAATCCAGATAATCCCATCGATGCTTTGGAGGTTCAAGAAACCACCACCAAGCCTCTACGTTAGGGTTGAAAATAGCATGCCATTCAGTTAGATCTACTGTGGTAATCTTATTAGTATCTTGCTTTAATCGGTGATCTAGATCGTTAACCTTAATCAAGCTTCCTGTAGGAATCTGTGATTGATTGCTTAATTCTGCTTGAACGGTATCACGAGCAGTCAAAACCTCTAGAACTGTTTCTTTTGATGGCGAGCTAGCGTCTTCAAGTGTAGTAAGTGCATGAGTATAACGTTGAATAGCAGACTCTAACTTTGATATAGCAGAGTTAGTCTTAGGAGTTTCTTCTGGCATAAGCTGACTTGACGTCTGATTTCCCTCTAATTTCAGCCTCCCGTTCCACCAACCTCCTCTCAAATTCAGCCATTGTCTGAATGATGGGAATGTTTTCAGCACAGTCAAGGTAATTAGCGATCGCATCAACAATCACATCAGTCTTTGACCTGCCAGTTTGCTCAACCTAGCAGCTATTGAGTTATGGGAGAAGGGTTGGAGGAATCTTAATGGCAATTTGAGGTTTAGTAATAGCATAAATCTAAAGTAGAGATATTATACTACTTGTATCACTAAGTGTTGCTATTGCTGTATTAATTCTTAACATTACGGTAAATCACGTCTGGAGGTGTTTCTGCTCACCGACATCAACTAGTCCGTTGGTGGGCAGTGCTTAGTAAGGCGATTGACCGTAGGTCACGCTACGCGATGCTCCGTAGGAGCCGCTAAAAGCGATCGCAAACAAATGAATCGGTGTCATGCACTGCCCAGCCTACATTTACTCCCGGGTTTATTTTAAGGATTAGGCTGACGGCTGACAGCTGTTCGCGTAGCGTGAGCTTTTAGCTCACGGCTGAATGCTTAAGAGCAGGGAATAAGGGAATCACTCCTGAAGTGCTTGGCTCAACATCATTAAAGAATAAATTTGTTTTTCCTACATAAGCTTGATTAGGGAAAACAATAGTAGATTTTTCGGTAGCTAGGCAAATATTAGCAATGTAGCCAGCAATGCGACTGCAATAGAACATAACTGTCATCAGTTGATCAGGAATTCCTAGGTTTTTCCATAAAACACCAGAATAAAAATCTACGTTTGGTTTAATCTTATCGAAGTAAGGAATAGTATCTATTTGCTTATGCATTTCCCTCGCAATATGCATGAAAGTATCTCCCTTTCCTTCTTCAACCATTTGGTTGCAGATTTTGCTGAGAATTCTGGCTCTAGGGTCTATCCCTTTGAATTCAATATGTCCTAACCCAGGGATTTTCTGTTTTTGAGCCAGGGATTGCTGGATATAATTTCTGATCTTGTCTTCTAGGTCTCCATCAGCAGCAGCAATTTCCTGAAACATCTGCAACACCCTGAAATTAGCGCCCCCATGTTTGTCTCCAGACAAGGCGTTTAAGGCGGAGATTAAACTTCTCCACATTCCCGTACCATTGCTAATATTTTGTTTAGCAGCAAATGTTGAAGGACTCAAGCCAGCGTCTGCATGCAACACCATCAGTGTATCCATCAAAGAGCGTTGCTCATCGGTTACTTTACCGAAACCGCAGATCATCCCCAGGAGATTATTGATATAATCATAATTTTGTCCATAACAGCCAACGTCTTGGGGCAATACCAAAGGCTGCTGTTTGACATGTTGTAGGATCATCCCTACCAGAATAGGAGTTATGGCAAGAGCCTTCAATATTGCTTCCAACTGTTCGCCTTGATTCCGTAAAGGCAAAGAACATTCTCCGGAAAGATAGGATAATCCAGAACTTAGAATAGCGACGGGATTAGCATGGGGAGAAAAGGAAGAGATTACACTCTTGAGTCCCTTAATAATTTTCTGATCCAGAAGAGAGTTTTTGGCCAGTTGCTCCTTAAACCATTGTTTTTCCTCTTGGCTGGGGAGATGTGATTCATATAACAAAATAATGGTATCTAAGTAATCGCAATTATCGACTACTAATTGGATCGGAATCCCCCGGTAGTATAATTCTAGAGCTCCGGCATCTAAATAACTTAGACTGGCTAATTCAGTAGTTGTGTGCCTGAGTTCGGAATCGTAAATTTGATAGCCTGTAGTTTTTGCTACTGTTTTCCCACAGATTAGTGTTTGTCCTGTCTTGGTCAAGTATATGGGAATAGGGTGAGATGAACCATCGGGTAAGATGATAGTGAGATGAGAATGTTCCATTTTTACAATCACCTAATAATCCTATCGATCAGCTAACTTCAGAGCTATCAAAAAACATCTCAAAATGGATCCAAAAGCCCACAAATTAGTATGGGTTTATACTAACTTATAGATTCTTGGTATCAAGAGATACAAAGTTTTGCTATAACTAGCAACTTTTGTGATTAGCATCCACTCCAAATATAGCATATTGTAAACAAAAATAAACACGATCAGCCAAAAATTGTTTATGGTGAGAATAAAAGAAAATTTTACAGTCAACAATTTTGGCTAGATTTTGGTAATTAAGACCCCTTATGTCCAAAGACAATACGGAAACGTTTCATCTTCGCTTTCTGCGATTAGCTACTGTCAATATCCTCTCCAACATCGCGATTCCCTTAGCAGGGTTAGTAGATACCGCATTTTTGGGACACTTAGCAGATATTAACTATTTAGCTGGGGTTGCTCTAGCTACAGTTATCTTCAACTTGGTGTATCGCAACTGTAACTTTCTGCGGATGGGAACTACCGGCCCAACGGCTCAAGCGGAAGGACGCTTTGACCAAGATGGAATTACGTTAGTACTTCTACGTAATGGTTTAATTGCTTTAACCCTCGGAATACTCATTATCTTGTTGCAATATCCCCTTAGAGAAATTGGCTTTAGCCTACTCAGCGCTGCACCTGAGGTTAAAGCTGCTGGACAAGATTACTTTAATGCTCGGATTTGGGGAGCGCCTGCAACCCTACTCAACTTGGTCTTAATCGGGTGGTTTCTAGGCCGGGAAAAGAGCACCAAAGTATTGGTTTTGTCAGCTATTGGCAATGGAGCGAATATTATACTGGATTACCTGCTGATTATCCGTTGGGGCTGGGCAAGTGCAGGGGCTGGATTTGCTACGGCGGCTGGCCAGTATCTGATGTTACTTATGGGCATGATTTTCATAGCTACAGAAAATGGCTATCCTCAAATGCTAGCGCTAGTAGACAGGATTTTCGACCTAGAGGCTATAAAATCGACTTTTAAGTTGAATGGAAATATCTGGATACGCTCTATTGCTTCAACCATCACCATTGCTGCCTTTACTGATTTGAGTGCTTATTTGGGCACGATGGTGCTAGCTATCAATACTTTACTGTTGCAGGTGATGATCGTGACCTTCTACTTTATTGAAGGATTATCCTTTGCGACGGAAAGTATAGCAGGGAACTTTCGCGGTCAAGGCTTGACCAACAAATTTCCTTCTCTGTTGCGCCTATCTGGAGCAAGCAGCCTCGGCATAGGACTAACCATAGCTTCCTTATTTGTCCTCCTGCCAGATCCTCTGTTTGGGTTGATGACCAATCATGGAGAGGTAATTGACGAACTTCACCATTATCTTCTGTGGCTACTTCCCTTTCTAGGACTGAGTTCTATGGCTTTTATGTTAGATGGGTATTTTTTGGGCTTAACTGAAGGAGCTCTGCTTCGCAAAGGTGTTGTAACCGGTAGTCTTGTTGGTTTTCTCCCTGTAGCTGTAGCATCTTGGTGGTTCCACAGTAGTCAAATCTTATGGCTGGCTATGTGTTGTTATATGGGAGTAAGAGCCTTAGCCCTGGCAGTTCAAGTCCCAAAAACCATGAGGTCTGAGAATATTTAATCCCAGGAGTGTTGAATAGGGAAGAGTGTGGGGAGATGGGGAGATGGGGAGATGGGGAGATGGGAAGATGGGGAGATAGGAAAGATTTTGATAGTGTTTATCATAGTTATGAGGTACAGGAAGTACAGTCAAGTGTCTTACCCCGATTCCCGATTCCCGACTCCCGACTCCCGACTCCCGATTCTAAATTCTAAATTCTAAATTCTAACTTCCCTACTCCCTACTCCCTTTCCAAAAAAGTACTTGACAAATCTACCTAGTAGTAGGTAGTATAAAGTCATGAAACAGAAAACTGCTCAACAAATCCTAGACGTAGCTCAATCGATGGTGCGCAACCGAGGCTACAGCGCCTTTAGTTACGCCGACATTGCCCAAGAAATAGGTATCCGTAAGGCTAGTATCCATTACCATTTTCCCGCTAAGGATGATTTGGTAAAGGAATTAGTGAAACGATACCAAAAAAACTTCGCACGGAAATGTTTTGAGATTGAGCAACAGGAAACAACCCCCCAAGCACAATTGAGAGAGTTTGTGAATCTCTATCGAGATGGTTTGCAAGACAATAAAATTTGTTTGTGTGGAATGTTGACAGCAGATTTAAGTGTTTTAAATTCCGAAATCCAAGCAGAGATCAGAAGTTTCTTTTCTGTCACTGAATCTTGGTTAGCCAGACTATTGCACCGTGGCTGTGAAACCGAGGCTTGGCAGTGTAGCCAATCGGTAGAAGTGGAAGCAAAAATGCTACTTTCCATGTTACAAGGAGCGCAATTATTAGCCCGTGTTGCAGAAGATAGTAGTGCTGCTTTTGATCAGATTACTGGTGCATGTCTGGAAGAGAAGCTATCAGCCATCAGCTATCAGCCATCAGCTATCAGCCATTAGCTATCAGCGGTCAGCTTATGCGCTACGCGCACGCTACTTGAGGTGCTATCAGCCATTAGCTATCAGCCATTGGCTAAGCTACTTGAGGTGCTTTTGAATAAAATAAGCTGACCGCTAACCGCTGACCGCTGACCGCTGACCGCTGACCGCTGACCGCTGACCGCTGACCGCTAATCAAGGAATAATTTTTTTTATTTTAATATCTACCTTTTAGTAGGTAAGTAAATATAATCAATCAATTAAGGAGATAATCATGACACAAGCATTTGCGGGACAAAAAATCATTGTTGTTGGTGGCACCAGTGGTATGGGTAAAGCGGTTGCTCAATTAATTCTTGAGCAAGGTGGTGCTGCGGTTTTAATTGGCTCACGTCAGCCTAAACTGGAAGAAGCAGTAACGGAACTTAGTCAATATGGAACGGTAGTGGGTGAGTTAGCTAATATCTCTGATCCACAGATGAGAAATGCTTTAATTGATCGTTTAAATGTCAATCATAGCGATGCCACATTACTAGTAAATTCAGCAGGAGTGTTTCTCCCTAAACCGTTCATTGAGTATGAATAAAAAGATTATGACCTCTATTTGGATATCAATAAAGGAACCTTTTTCATCACTCAGGGGATTGTCAAAAATATGATTAAGAATGGCAAGGCTGGTGCGATCGTTAATATTGGTTCGATGTGGGCGAAACAAGCGATAGAAGCTACTCCGTCTTCTGCCTATTCTATGGCTAAAGCTGGTTTACACTCCCTAACCCAACATTTAGCCATGGAACTAGCAAAACATAATATTCGAGTTAATGCGGTATCTCCGGCGGTAGTAGAAACTCCCATTTACGAAGGTTTCATCCCCAAAGAACAAGTCCATTCTGCCCTAGAAGGATTCAATAGTTTCCATCCCATTGGCAGAGTAGGAACACCTACAGATGTTGCTGAAGCTGTGGTTTATCTACTTTCTGAGAAAGCCAGTTGGGTGACTGGCGCGGTCTGGGATGTAGATGGTGGTGTGATGGCTGGACGCAATCAGTATAACTAGATTTGAGAATCCTCCGGGCTTCAGGCAATAGTTATAGCGCTACGCGCAAGGCAAAAGGCAAGAGGCAAGAGGCAAAAGTTGACTAAAAAAGCTTTTATCAATGTCCTCACCTTCATGGGTAGTGCTATAGCGATCGCTTTTTTTTGAGTAAACGTTAACCTTGCTTTTAGGGAGCAGGGAGCAGGGAGCAGGGAGCAGGGAGTAGGGAGCAGGGAGTAGGGAAGAAGTAAAAAATCATCTCTACCTCATCAGTATGGAAAACGTTTAATTTACAAATTAAATGGATTAATAATTGTTATTTTTTTATTTAAAATTGACTACATAAATCCAAATTTTTAATTTAAAATCTCCCATTATCTAAAACTACTTTTTCCCTCTTAGCACACTCCTACTTATCCGGACAATACCCACACTTTACTCCCTATTTACCTTAAAAAAAAATTGATAAAATCTCTTGACAAATAAAATTATAATAATTATGATTATAGTATGTTAATCAATTGAAGTTGTTAATCATGTTTACAGACTTTGTTCCGAATCCTGACAATAATCCAGAGTATCTAATTCCGGGGAATACTTCTCAGATTTTTTTCGGGAAGAAAGAACCGGTTGAGCACAGGCTTAAGGGCTCCCGTAAGGCAGTAATGAATACTATCTATTCCCTGTATACCCAGGGCTACGCACAACTTTATGAGTGGACTCCTCTTGAGCCGAGTGGCATTCCTGGAGAAGTGATTAGTACTTTGACCAGGTACCTAATTCTGGATTAAGATTTTAAGCAGCTGGGGGGTTTTCCCCCTAGCTATAAGACCAGGTCTAATCAAGTAGGATAAGGATTGGACTGGTCATGGAACAAAGTCACATAACATAAGTAGTGAAATCGACTTACTGTGGATTTCCGCCAGCCGTGGAAATAATTTCTACGGCTATTTTTTTTATGGTTAGCAGAAGGTTAGCAGGTTGAAGGTTAGCAGGTTGAAGGTTAGAAGGTTTAAGGTTAGGAGTTTGTTCGCGAAGCGTGGCCTTTTGGCCAAGGTTAGGATGTTGAAGGTTAGAAGGTTGAAGGTTAAAAGGTTGAAGGTTAGCAGGTTTAAGGTTAGGATGTTGTTCGCGAAGCGTGGCCTTTTGGCCAAGGTTAGCAGGTTGTTCGCGAAGCGTGGCCTTTTGGCCAAGGTTTACTGTTGAAGGTGATCAGAATCTACATTCCGCACTTCAAAATCTAGTATCAAAGAAATCTAAAAAAGACTCCCAACTAATGACTAACCACAATCCTAAATTACTGGAAAGCAAAATAGCAGAAGTCAAGCGGCTCCTTAAAGAGAGGATTCAACTACACGTAAACGATCCCAGAGTCACCGATTACGGGGAAAAATTAACCGAGGTAATTGGTTCGGATCTTATAACGGCTAAGGCTATACTCAATGCCTGTGACCAAGAGGAGCTGTTCTGGGTCAGTGAAGTCTTCGAGGATATCTCTGCCAAGCTTCAATCCCGCTCCTTTGTACTATTCTTGATGGAACTGGATGAGAAATACCCAGACATACATATGGAAGGAGAAATCAAGTACGCCAAATTAGTCATTGGTTGGAAAGACTCTTAACATGCATAAAGTGCGCCTTAGCCTGTAGGTTTGGTTGAGGTACCAAACCCAACATTTGCACTAGCTTTGTTGGGTTTAATTAATTACAAAGCGTCAGTAGTCAGGGGCGAAATTTGAAGAAGGTGGGTTACGGTGCGGATAAAAACTGATTGGTAATTCCTCAAAATCATGGCCGCACCTAACCCACCCTACGAACTTAATAAAAATCTCCCCATCTCCCCATCTCCCCACACTCCTATTTCTTCACTCCAGACTGCACCCGCCACAGCATGGCATAAATTCCCTGTTGCTCTAACAACTTTTCATGTCGTCCTTGCTCTACTAATTTGCCTTGGTCGATTACATAAATACAATCAGCATTGCGGACTGTGGACAACCGATGAGCGATCGCAATGGTTGTGCGATTTTGGGTAATCTTTTCTAGGGAGCGCTGAATGGCGGCTTCGGTTTCATTATCAACGGCGGAGGTGGCTTCATCTAGAATCAAGATTGGGGGGTCTTTCAATAGTGCTCGTGCGATCGCAATTCGTTGCTGTTGTCCTCCAGATAGTTTCTGACCCCGCTCTCCCACAATGGTGTCATAGCCTTGGGGCAGTTCCATGATAAATTCATGGGCTTCTGCGGTCTTAGCGGCAGCAACTATTTCCTCGGTGGTGGCATCAAAGGTGCCGTAGGTGATATTCTCTTCTACGGTGCCGTGGAATAAAAATACATCCTGGCTAACTAGACCAATGGCATGGCGTAAGTCTTTGAGCTTGAGCTGTCTGATGTCAATTCCATCAAGAGTGATCGAACCTGCTTGGATTTCGTAGAGTCTTAATAACAGTTTGACTAAGGTACTTTTACCAGACCCTGTGGAACCTACTATGGCGATAGTCTTGGTGGCGGGAATGTGAAGGGATAGGTTTTGTACCACAGGGGGGCGATTACGGTAGGCAAATGTGACATTATTTAATACTAATTCCCCCTTAACCTCAGACCTAGGTAATGGTGTATCCCCAGAGTGCATGGCAATTGGGGTATCCAGCAGATTCATTACCCTAGTGGTGGATGCCATGGCCCGTTGATACTGATCGAGGGTGTTACCCAGTCGAGTTAATGGCCACAGCAAGCGCTGAGTCATGAAAACTAAGACACTGTAGGTGCCTACTGCTAGTTCCCCGGCGGCTGCGGACTTACCACCGTAGAGCAGAATTCCGGTAAACCCAAATAGGATTAACATCCGAATCAAGGGGACAAAGGCAGCAGAAAATGCGATCGCTTTCTGGTTACTGTGCTGATACCCTAGACTTTGTCTCTCAATCCGCTTAGTTTCATAGTCTTCCGCTGTAAAGCTTTTAATGGTAGTAATCCCAGTTAGATTATTAGCTAACTGTCCATTGAGTAACCCTACCTTTTCCCGCACTGCTGCATAACGGGGAGCAAGCAGACCTTGAAAGGTAATCGAACCCCAGAGGATAAAGGGGATAGGGATCAGAGTTATCCAAGCTACATTGGGAGCAACGATAAAGAAGCCCGCACTGACAATAATAATGCTTGTGGTTACTTGAAGAATTTCGTTGGCACCAATATCCAGAAAGCGTTCTAGTTGGTTGATATCATCACTGAGGATAGACATCAATCCCCCTGTACTACTATCTTCAAAATACGCTAGTTCCAACAATTGCAGATGAGAGTAAGCATCTAGGCGCAATTCGTGTTGAATGGTTTGAGCCAGATTCCGCCATAATCGTTGGTAAGTATATTGAAAGACCGATTCCAATCCCCAAACAATAAAGCTGAGGAATCCTAGGAATACCAGTTGGCTAAAGATATCCGTTACTCCTAGATGGGCAATCAAGGAATCTTGTTGTTTGACCACCACATCCACTGCCATCCCAATCAAGACCGGAGGGGCTAAGTCAAAGATTTTGTTGAGGATTGAGCATGCGATCGCTTTCCAGATTAGGGAACGATGGGGCTGAGCGTAACCAATCAGCCGCTGGATGGGAGAGTTAGAATGCTTACGCTGATTTGGTTTTGACGTTAACCTTGAATTGAAAACGGTAATTAACACGACTTGGCAAGAATTAGAGTATTTTAGCAAAAGTGAGATACACCCTGCTAGAATACCCTAGTCAATTATCCAGGAGAGAAGTGTTTACTATATAACTCAGGTTTTGGGATACCACTTCATTCCCTCTAGCTCCATACTTGCTTTGTGCGGGACTTGCCGCCCCCCAAGTCGCGAGACAACTTTTGAACCGGTTCACCTGCCAAGCGTTGATGGGCATCGTCTAAAAGAGCAGGAATTTTATCCGCGTGAGGGCTATGGCGCAAACAGTCGCTTAAATCAATTTCCTTGATATTTTCAGCCCTAGTACCGGGATGCCAGAAATCGGCATAGCCAAGGAGGTTGTACCGCATTTTTGCATATTCAACCAGGTCATAGGCGATCGCCAGATTTCTTAACCACAGAATCATCGGTATATTAATCCCTTTGGGAGTTTTATGATGAGGAGGCAAACCAATATGCCAGGTACGCCACCACTCTTCTCCCAAACGAGCGATCGCCGCCTTCTCCAAACGCTCCACAATGGGTGGTAAAATTTCCTCTGCCCGATCTAACAAATCCAATACCTGAACATGTGCGTCAAAATCCGACGGTCGTGCAGCCCCCAAACTCAGCGTCTTGACCTGATGATGGCTCAGACAAAACAGATCGTTAAACATCATAGGATGAAGGGGATGGCACAATTCCACCAAACGCTTGGGTGGAGTATGCAACATTCCCCCTTTATCCGAGGGGCTAATAATAAATACCCCCATGTCATGACGATCGGCAGCTTCGATGGCTGGCCAGTTGAATTGATTGATGTAGTACCAGTGCAGGTTAACGTAGTCAAAGCGATCAGTTTCAATGGCTTGAACAATTAGCTCGGTTGGCCCATGAGTTGCAAAGCCGATAAATCGAGCCTTCCCTTGTTTTTGTAACTCCCGCGCCCGATCTAGGCACCCTCCGGGACACAAGCTATCTTTGAAGGCTTGGGGATCATTGATTCCATGTAGGGTCAGCAGGTCAAGATAGTCTACCTGCAAAAGAGATAAAGATTTTTCAACTTGACGCTGAAATTCTTGGGAATCTGAAATGGGGGTAATTTTCGTTTGAATTAGCACTTGGTCTCTAGGTAACTTAGAAAGCGCCCATCCCAACTGCATTTCAGAGGTTCCATAGGTACGACTTGTTTCAAAATGATTAATTCCCACTTCGAGGGAACGACGAATAATAGCTTCTAAATTTATCTGATTTTTTTCGGGAATTTCTGAGGGAGAAAGCTCATCCCAGGTGCAGTGAAACCGCATGCCGCCGCAGGAAAAAACGGGCATTTGCAACTCAGTTCGCCCAAATCTTCGATATTTCATCACTCGCTACTCAATTTCAATTCTTATAATTAAAAGATTTGGCATCCTTACCAGTATAGTTCATAACGATATCAGCCTAAGCGCAAGAAAAAATGGCTCATAATATGCATTGGACTAGATATCGGTTGATCGTGGATCGAAACCCCTATAATCTCGTAGGACTTTAGAAGCAACAGAGTTAATTTGTTAATAGTTTCTCGGTTTTTGTATCAATAAGCCTAGGCTTATTGATGCTTGGGCTTACCCGTGAGGGATATACTTTATTTTTTAATCAACAGACTCTAACTATAATATCCCTAGACTATAATTCATCAACAAACTAACCATTGAATACTCCTAGCCACGCCATTATTAACCTTGCTGTTTTGAATCACCAGGCTCAAATTCAGGCAGCTTTACCGATTACAATTGGTGCTATTTTACCCGATGCACCAATTTTTATCCTTTATATCTGGGCAAAATTAATTCGTCGTCAACCAGAGTCCCAGATTTGGTCACAAACCTACGAATTGCCCTTTTGGCAGAACCTTGTTGCTACCTTTCATTCCCTGCCCCTAGCCCTGTGTGGAGTGATGATCAGCCATTACTGGGGATGGCAACTTTGGGAAATTCTTTGTTGGAGTATGATACTGCACTCCTTATTAGATTTACCAGTTCACAACGATGATGCTCACCGGCACTTTTTTCCTGTTAGTAACTATCGTTTTATTAGTCCTTTCTCTTACTGGGACCCCAAGCATCATGGTTATACCGTATCCACAGTGGAAAAATTGTTGGTGTTAGTAGCAACAATTTTTACTTTCTCTATAATTCACTCTTGGATAGGTAAAAGCTTACTAATTGTTGTGAATGTGTTGTACCTGATAGCATTTTTATATTTAGTTAAGTCCAAAGTCGTAGAATTGCTATATCCATCAATTAGTAGTTAATCTACCAAAAAAATATATCCCACATTCCTCACGAAGTGAAGAATGTGGGTTCAGATTCAAACGGTAAGCAATAGCCTACCCTAGGTAATCAAAATTCCACTAATGCCTAGTGCTATCATGCTTAGTGCTAATTAGAACGATGTGATGTACAACTTGCCAGTATTATTGTCGATTACAATACTTTGTAAATCTGCACCATCAGGAGCAGTAGAAGCATCAGGAAGTTCAGTGATCTGAATGGTAATTGGATTCTTTGAAGTAGAGTATATTTTCAGAGGGCGATTCTTAGTATCGATATTATTGATACTGCTGTATGCTCCTATAATCATGTACTTTGTAGCATTTCCAGTTACACCCAATTCAACACGTGGTCCTGTAGTTTCAGAGTCAGAAAATCGTGCCTGATATCCAGCATTGGCTGGGGATGCAGCACCAAGCAAGGTAAAGCATACCAACAATAACGAAACCACAAGAGATGCAATTTTTTTCATGATTATTTTATCCATTTTTTTCCATGGGGTACCTAACAGTAATTATTACCAATTCGGCTTCGCCAAAAAATATATTTTGGGATATATCCAGAAATAGTTTTGGGAGTATTTCGATGCCAACACTGGTTATATAATTAACCGCCAAAACCAAACTATCAAAGCCTAGAGAGTATGTCAAGCTACAGCGGTTTGCAATTAAATTAAGTAGTTCTGGTTTTTTAGGGAGTTTATGTAGGGTGGGCAGTGCTATAAATAGATAACATAAGCAAGTCAATCCCGTTGCTAGGCACTGCCCACCAACGGGTTTATATTTATTGAAGATGTAGGGTGGGCAGTGCTAGAAACAGATAACATAAGCAAGTCAATCCCGTTGCTAGGCACTGCCCACCAACGGGTTTATATTTATTGAAGATGTAGGGTGGGCAGTGCTAGAAACAGATAACATAAGCAAGTCAATCCCGTTGCTAGGCACTGCCCACCAACGGGATTAATTCACTCAGCTCAATTCCGCTCGGATTGTTTCCACCCGTTTCCGATTAACTCCCAAATCTGATTTTCCTAAACGGGAGGCGGAGCGAACATGGATTACCTTAGCACTGTCATCCAACAAAAATTCTACATCATCCACAAACCCCATTAAAGGAGTAGTGAATTGTGCGTAAAGATAGTTGTCTGTTTCTTCAATAATTTGTGTTCGTTCTAGGTTTTGGATCACAGTTTTTAGCTTAGCTATTGCTTCGGTAGGGGTTGAGTTGTAAGCTAAAGGTTCAATACCATGCTCGGCATCTTGGCTATAGCTGCTGACACAGTTAGGGCTATTTGGGCAAGGTGCTAATTGCCCTGAGGACTGAATCCCAATATTGGTGGGTTGTTTTCCTGGAAATTTCATCAACGATTCTCCTGAAAGGGCAAAGGTAGATCCTATGGCAACAATAGCGACTAATACTAACGATATTAATACTACTAGTATTAGTCTCAAGGGTGATAGTTTTTGGCTTTGTACAGTCATAAAGCGTTTGTATCTGGGTTATCAACACAATTGCTGAAAAAGGCAATATAAGCATTCAGCAGTCAGCCGTCAGCCGTGAGCTAAAAGCTCACGCTACGCGAACAGCTTTGTGGCACAGGCTTCTAGTTTGTGGCACAGGCTTCAACGCTGTGACATAACTCAGATTAAACTTTTGCTGACCTGTTTTATTCAAAAGCTGATAGCTGATAGCTGATAGCTGAATGCTTACTAGGCAATATCGGAAAGAGGTCTGGAGTTTGATTGGACAATAAAACAAGACCTCCTAGGTTTACATCTCAAATACAAACACTATATTAGTAATATCATGTCTGGTTGACTAATAGCGATCTTAAATGAATTGTGATAATTTTTAATCTGAAGTTCCCTGCTCCCTGCTCCCTGCTCCCTGCTCCCTTTGCTGTATTATCAAAAAAATTGGGGTTAGTAAGGGCAAAAGCCAAAGTTCAACACTTCTCCATCGTTTCTGGGTCGAATTCCCCTTGCAACATCGCAATCAGACATCGTCCAATGTGGTAAGCCAAATTAACAGGGACCGCATTACCTATTTGCCTGTACCTCGATGATAGAGAACCGGTAAATTCCCAATCATCGGGGAAGCTCTGAATACGTGCATATTCCCTAACTGTCAACGGTCGTGTTTCTTCAGGATGACACCGCTCGGTCTGTTTTTGAGCTGGGTTACAGGTTAGAGTAAGGGAAGGTTCTTGCCAAGAAAGCCGCCTAGCCATACCGGTTTTGCCGCCACCGAGATAGAAACTCTTTTTCATATACTCTTTTTGAAGCTCTATTGGTAAGTTCCGCCAATAACCTCCTGGTGGTATTAACTCCATAATTTCTTTCTTGCGGGTAGGGTATTTTGCTCCTATTGATTTAGGGCAATCTTTGAGCACCTCCCTCAGGGAAATAGTGTAGTCCTTTTCCTGAGGAAATATTGCGTTTAGGTCTAAGTCTTTTCTGACCGCAATGATAATTACCCTCTCCCGCTTTTGGGCAACATCTAGAAACTGCGCTCTGAGCAACTTATAGGTAGGGTTGTAACCTAAATCCTCTAAGGTTCGCAGCATGGTGGATAAGGTTCTGCCTTGGTCATGGTGGATCAGACCTCTAACGTTTTCAACTAGTGCTATTTTCGGCTGTACTTCCTTGACACACCGTGCAAACTCAAAAAAGAGCGTCCCTCTAGTATCGTCAAAACCTTTACCTAGACCGGCATAGCTGAAAGCTTGGCAGGGCACTCCACCAGCCACAATCTCTACGTTGTCCTTGTATTTGGTAAAATCAACATTGGCTATATCCTCAGGTATGATTTTCCAGGAAGGTCTATTCAGCTTCAGAGTGTTTACGCAGTCTTTATCAATCTCCACCAACAGCTTGGTGCTTAAGCCAGCATTCTCAAAACCCAGTGCCATGCCTCCACACCCAGCAAATAACTCAATTACTCTGAAGCTAGTGGGTTTGCTCTTGAGAACACGAAACTCAACCCCAGTAGCTAGTCCTAGATACTTCCTTTGAATTCGTTTTAACTCTTCAATATCAAAAAAGCGGTAGTTTCGTTCAGACCGCTTTGCCCTCAGCAGCTTTTTCTTTTCCCACCTACGTATGGTATCGGAGGAGACACCCAAGATTTCAGCAGCTTCCTGAACCGTAACTAGGTCTTGAACAGTGCCAGATTTAGTGTTTGCCATACCCAATACGCTCTAATATAACCGTTGCATAATGCAATGGTTACAAAAAACGGGATACAGATCAACTAAATTCCTGAATTACTTTATCCGCCCCCCGCTCCTTTGGTTACGACCTAAACCTAGAACAGCTAATGATATAGCTAGTTACTATGTAAGTCCTGTTCGATTCAATCAACTACCATCAAACAAAAACCATTTGAGGAGCCAGCAATACCCCAGAGGTTGAGGATATCACCTTACCAATACCCAAAAAACTGCCATCTTCGTGATACACTTGCAAAGGAATTGTGGGAGTTTCAAGAGTATCATCCCCAGAGATACGCTGTCCCAAACACCAGCGACGGGCTTGATCAGCGGACAAGGTTACAGAGGGTAAGTGCCCCAAACCTACACTAGGGGACACTGGCTGGAATAGGCTTTGTTCCAGCTGTTCGGTCAATTCTTCTAATGTCAGACTATCGGCTAAATCAAAGCCACTGCTGCGAGTACGAGTCAGAGCGGCTAGCACACCACCGGTTTCAAGGGCATCTCCTAAATCCCGGGCTATGGAGCGAATATAGGTGCCAGGACCACATGCGATCGCTAAATCAATTTCCGGAAATTCCCCCCCACGCCAATCTAAAACCTCGATCTTCTCAACCTCTACAGTTCGTTCTGGTACCTCTACCACTTCACCAGCTCTGGCTAAATCATACAGCCGTTTACCCTTGATCTGAATAGCGCTATACATTGGTGGCACTTGCTGAATCTTGCCCTCAAACTGTTTCAACAAACCCTTGACCAACTCCAGAGTCAACTGGGCTGCAGACTGAGTAGCAATCACCTCTCCTTCCAAATCATCAGTAGTTGTCCTCACTCCCAGTCTCACCGTAGCCTTGTAGGCTTTATCCTGCTGCATATACTGCAAAAGTCGGGTTGCCTTTCCCAGAGCTATCGGTAAAACCCCGGTAGCAGCTGGGTCAAGGGTCCCGCCATGGCCTACTCGCTTCAGCCGTAGCAGACGCCGCACTTTAGCAACGCAATCGTGGGATGTCCAACCTGCTGGTTTGTTTAAGTTTAGAAATCCTTGCACAATACTCAGATTTTGCACCAAGTTTAAAATTTATCTGTAAAGGTAGGGAATCGGGAATCGGGAATCGGGAATCGGGAATCGGGAATCGGGAATCGGGAATAGTAATAAGATTTGATTCTATCTTGATGCACTAGCTCATGGGAAGCATGGCTGTTTTATTTTCCTACTCCCTACTCCCTACTCCCTACTCCCTACTCCCTACTCCCTACTCCCTACTCCCTACTCCCGATTCCCTACTCCCTCGGTGCGCTTTCCGTAGGCGAATTAAATTCGCCACGGGTCGCACCGCTCCCGACTCCCTACTCCCTTCAAACCTAATTACTCAACCACATGTAACCGTCGAGTAATCATAATCATGCCATCCCCCCGAATTAATATAGCTGAAATCCAGCGGTCTTCTGGTAACAGTGGGGCTCGGCCAATCTTAAAAATTCCACCGGCAGCCAAAGATTCCAGGTCAACCTCCGTGGGATTAGTATAGCGCTGTGACCTGACTGATTCTTCTATAGCCACTCCCAGCAGCAAATCATCTCCGAGGGGTTCCTGGACAATGGCATCAAAATTAAATCGCTGACCAATACGCACTTGTTCTGGTAACTTCACCGTTACCTTGGGAGGATTAGCTCCTGATGTGATTTGGGAACGCTCTGCCAAAATGGTGGAATAGACAATTTTTTGGTTTTCAAAGCGCTGACGCGATCGCAAAGTCGATTCAAATTTGGTCTTACTAGCATCCTGTTGGTTACTAGTAATATAAGTCACAGTTTCTGCCACGATCGCGTTGCCCTCTTGCTGCCAATCCGTCAGTTCCGTGCGGTAATTCAACACAGGGTAGCGCTGCCACAATTGAAGCAACGCTTCTCCCATCACATCCCGACTTAAGCCATCGGAGTTAGCAAAATTAGCGCTATAGAATTCCAGCAACCCTTCAACATCCTTGCCATTAGCGAAGCGATCAATTTGGCTGAGGGTATCTTTAAGCTGAGGCGGTGCGGTTTCCGGGCTATCTGCTTGGGCTTTCAGAGGAGAGCCGAGGGTCAACCCTACCGTTAATAGTACAAATACTGACCAGTCCAAAGAAATAGACTTGACTTTAGTAGTAAAAGATTGGGATAGTCGTTGCAGTAAGGTGGCTGGATTGGTCATTGGTAATCGTTAACTGGTAACTGGTAACTGGTAACTGGTAACTGGTAATTCTGGTAACTAGTAATTAGTAATTGATCATTGGTGATTGGAGAAAGGGTAATCCCTTGGATTCACCAATGATACCAAATCTAGTTTGATAACCTATGTCTAGCTTGTAGGGTGGGCAAAAACAGTTTGATTTTTTTGAGTACTCTAGAGTATATGACTTTGCCCACCCTACTTTAATTGGTATTTTTTTTCTTCCCGATTCCCGACTCCCGATTCCCGATTCCCGATTCCCATTAACCCAAGACAAAAGCCCCTCACCCAATTGATCAAGGAGACCTATAGCCGTGTCTAAGTCACCCATGCGATTGCTGATTGCCGCCAGTGGTACGGGGGGACATATATTTCCCGCCCTCGCAGTAGCCCAACACTTACCCAATTACACTATCGAGTGGCTTGGTGTTCCTGACCGCATTGAAAATGAGTTGCTACCACCAGACTATCCCCTGCACACCATTGCCGTAGAAGGTTTTCAACAACGCTTCGGTCTCGGTACTCTGCGCATCTTCACTCGCCTGGTCAGTTCAATTTGGCAAGTGCGGCAACTGCTGAGAGAAGGTAAATTTGATGGTGTCTTCACCACTGGGGGTTACATCGCTGGACCTGCAATTATGGCAGCACGGTTGCAGGGTCTACCTACTATTATACATGAATCTAACGCCATTCCCGGAAAAGTAACCCGGTGGCTGAGTCCCTTTTGCAATACCGTAGCCATAGGGTTTGAAGCCGCTTCCAAGTACCTACCCCGGATTAAAACTGTAACCGTTGGTACACCAGTGCGGGATAGTTTTCAACAGAGTCAATCCCTGGAACTCCCGATTCCACCAGAGGTACCCTTGATTGTGGTGGTTGGGGGTTCCCAAGGAGCAGTGGCAGTGAATAAACTAGTGCGCCAATGTGCTCCCGTCTGGTTTGAAGCTGGTGCTTGGATTGTTCATTTAACTGGAGAACAAGACCCAGAGGCTAACACCCTTAGCCATCCTCAGTACCTGTCTATGCCCTTTTATGACCAGATGGCACCATTACTGCAACGGGCCAATTTAGCCATTAGCCGTGCTGGTGCTGGAACCTTAACTGAGCTAGCCATAACTGAAACACCAGCCATTCTGATTCCCTACCCTTATGCAGCGGAAGACCATCAAGCTTTCAATGCAGCTAGCTTTAAGGATTCTGGTGCTGCTTTAGTATTTCGTCAAGACCAGTTGACTCACGAAACGTTAGAACAGGAGGTGCTGGCTTTACTCAAGTCTCCAACTAGGTTAGAAGAGATGAAACAAAAAACAGCTAGTCTTGCGATTAGAGATAGTGGAAAGCGTTTAGCCTCTCTAGTTCGTGAGTTAGTTGAAAAATAAAATATGAAAGGAGAACTATGATCTCATGTCAATCAAGCTTTACCTTGACTTTAAATATTAATAGTTTCAGAGGTTTGATTAAATACCTAAAAATTGCTCAAACCGAATAAGAACAATAAAATAATTGCAAAAAAGTCAAAAAAATAATGTAGACTAGCTTCGAGTTGTTGATTCGATAATGACTAGATTGATTTATTATTATTTTGCCCTTATAATAGTTATTGCTTAAGCGTAATATCGAACCAAATTTACTGTGATGATAACTTTGTATAAGGCACCACCTTTATGGGGATTACCGAGCATTAGTCCACCCTGTATTAAATTGGAAACTTGGCTGCGTATAGCTAATATTGCTTACGATATCGAGATTACTAAGGACTTTACTAAAGCTCCCAAAGGCAAAATTCCGTTTATAGAATATAAAGGAGAACTCATCGGTGACTCCACCATAATTATCGAGATGCTTAAGGAAAAAGAGGGCATAGATCCTGATCGGGATTTGACCTCAACAGAAAAAGCAATCTCCTTAGCTTTTCGGCGGATGCTGAAAGAAAATACTTATTGGGGAGAGATGTATATTCGTTATAACATTGAAGATAACTGGCAATTATTCAAACAAACATTAACGACTCTCTACTTTGCTGGGAGCTCGACACCAGAATCGTAACAGTTTTTACAACAGGTGCGAAATTCCCTTTCTAATCAGATTTATCAACAGGGACTGGGTCGTCACTCCGAGAAGGAAATTTCTCAAATTATTAATGCTGAGTTTCAAGCCCTGTCTGATTATTTAGCAGATAAACCATTTTTTATGGGGGAGAGACCGACCACTTTAGATGCAACGGCTTATGGTTATATTGCAAACATGATTTTACCTCCTTTCAAGAGTCTGATTATTGATCGGGTATCTCAATTTAACAATATCTGTCAATATTGTGAACGGATGAAACAGGCGTTTTTTCCAGATTATTTGCCTTCTTAATCCAGAAAAATTTCTAGGAGATGTGGTAATTGCCTTAAATGTCAAGTAATCACAATAGCGATCGCATTTTCAATTTACGGGTCGCACCTGTGGAATGGGCATCAGCCGTGGAACTGGCATCTTGCGTAGAACTGGCATCTTGCGTAGAACTGGCATCTTGCCAGTTTCCTCCTTATTTTCGGGCGGGCAGGATGCCCACTCTACTCCTATTCAGCGCGAAGACTGACGCAACGCCAGAAAAACGGCTGCTTTAGCAATATCGACTGGTGAACCAAAAGGTCCTGGGATGAGGCGATTATTGACCTACTTGGCAACGGATTGCAGTTGTTCTGGTGTTCAACCAAGATCTGACCAGAGGGGTGTTTCGATTCGCCCTGGGGCAATAGAATTAACGCGGAGCTTTTGGGGAGCGAGTTCAACGGTCAAAGCTTAATCAACCATAAAGTTTTCAGACTTCTGTCACCTTCTAGACTAAGGCAGTGGGAGAATAGAGTTATCACCAGCTAAACCATTCAAAACCCTTAAAAACCCAACTATGGCTAAAACCGTTGCTGAAGTCATGACCCGTGACCCGATCGTGGTGCAGCCCGAAACACCGATTAAGGAAGTGATCAAAATTATTGCTGAACAAAGCATCAGTGGCTTGCCAGTGGTTAACGAAGCAGGCAAATTGGTGGGAGTGATTTCAGAAACTGACTTGCTGTGGCAGGAGACAGGAGTAGAACCGCCAGTCTATATCATGTTTCTCGACAGCGTGATTTACTTAGAAAATCCTGCCCGTTATGACCAAGAACTCCATAAAGCACTTGGACAAACCGCTGGGGAAGTAATGACTGGTCATCCCATGAGCATCAAACCGGATCAACCCTTACGGAAAGCGGCTAAGTTGATGCAGGAAAAATCAATCCACCATTTACCAGTAACAGATGAAGCGGAGCAAGTGATTGGAATTCTGAGCTCTGGGGATATTGTCCGCGCTATGGCAGCTGAGTTAAAGAATTAAGGGAACTGTTCTATCTCAAATAGTGTTCACGCTGAACAAATAACATGGTAAGTTGAGTTTTGGCTAGATATTGAGCAATTACCCATGACCGTTACTCGTGAATCTGTCCAAGAGCTGCTGAATTCAACGGATTTTGGCCAGCGCATTAGTGGATTAAACCAACTACGCCAGCTGGAACCATCGGTGGCGTTTGAGCTAATTCAACCCTTGGTTAACGATAACAATGTTCGGATTCGATATGGGGCAGTCAGCCAGCTCGATACCTTGGGTGATCAAGATTTAACCGTATCTTTGACCCTATTACGCGATCGCCTATTGAATGATCCAGAACCTGATGTTATAGCAGCAGCAGCAGATTCCTTGAGTGCCTTGAAGCTCACCGAAGCCTATGATGATTTAGAGCGAACCTATCACCAAACCACTGAGTGGATCATTAAATTTAGTATTATAGCTGCCTTAGGGGAACTAGGTGAACCCCGTTCATTTCAAATTTTAGAAGACGCTCTCAAATCCGATACCAGTTTAATTCAAACAGCTGCCATTAGTTCCTTAGGAGAATTGGGAGACCCCCGTGCCGTGCCTCTGTTGATTCCCTTTGCCACTAATTCCGATTGGCAAATTCGTTACCGGTTAGTACAAGCACTAGTTAATCTGGGAGGAGAAGAGGCTAGGGCAGTCCTAGAAACATTAGCTAATGACAGTGTTGAGCAGGTGGCTAGTGTAGCGCAAGAGGGGCTACAAGCATAAGGGAATAGGGAGAAGAGTGTGGGGAGAGGCGGGAGTGTGGGAAGTGTGGGAAGTGTGGGAAGTGTGGGAAGTGTAGGAAGTGTGGGAAGTGCCCAACGCAATAACAAACCCAATTACAAAAACCCTTCCATCTCGATCATTTCAATCATCTGAAGTCCACGGGGGTCTCCCACTTTCAAGAGGGCAGCTTTGGCGTCTTCTTTTACCCCTAGGTCTTGATCATCAGCAAATGCTTCAATTAAGGCATCAATAGCACCAGCGTAAACCGCATTGGAGGGCAATTCCCGACACAGTTGCCCGATAGACCAAGCACAATTACTGCGCACTGCTGCTACTGGGTCTTTCCTTAAAGCAGTAATTAAGGGCGGAATCGATGCGATTACTTCTTCATAATCTAACTCTGCCATTTGCGCCAGAGCACTAGCTGCCCACAAACGCACTGCAGGAATATCCGTTTTTAGGGAATCAATTAGAGACGCTAAAGCACGGCGATCGCGACAGTTCCCCAATGCCCAGACAACCCCTTTACGGACATAACCGTTCCAATCTTGGTTAAGTTGGTCAATCAAGGGCTTTACTGCCGTGGGACTGGGATTGCGCCCTAGACCATAGGCAGCACTTACCCGCACTAAGGGACAAACATCATTTAACAGGTTAATCAGATCGGGAATTGCCCGCTCATCTTGCAACTCACAAAAAGCACGAGCTGCTAGCATCCGTTGCTGGCTTTCCGGTGCCGTTAACAGAGCCAGCATTTCCTCTGGATCAGGTTTGGGAGCTTCTAACTCATCTTCAATCGGCTCTATGTCATCTAAAGGGCTTTCTAGTAAAGCCGTATTATCCAGTAAACTTAGATCATCATCTTCATACATGCCTGATAACCTACCTTATCTTGCCTGATTCTACCAGTTTCTTAATTAGTATTGTCTGTGCAATGGTTTAACCATCCACAGAGATTGGGTTCTAAAACCCAGTCCGTGGTAAAGGTTCAAAGCGACTTGATTCGATTGAAACACCTGTAGTCCAATTTGGCGATCGCCTCTTGCCCTTGCCCTAGCTTCAGCCTGCTGCATCAGTGCTGAACCAATGCCTTGACGGCGGTGTGCTGGCATGACGTACAGTAAAAAAATATAGGTATAGCGATCGCCATTTACCTGATCAACCCCATTTCCCATCCACAGACAACCAACTGGCAAGGGATGAGTTACGATAGAGCCTTTCCTAGAAACGTTCCCATCCGCTACTGTAACCCACCACAGCGGGGTTTCTCTGGAAAAGTACTGTTTAACAGTCCTCGCCAGGTGAGAAAAATCATTTTGTTCTGGGAAAAGCTCTTGGTAAGTTAATTCCATGAACTTCACCAAAATTGCCCGTTCTCGTACCGTTCCCAGGCGTAGCTGGTACCGTGCTAACAATGGCTTACTCACCAGTGTTCCCAGAATTTTGGTTAACAACCAACTGAGCCGATACTGGTGCTTGAATGCTGGCAGCGTCAAACTCTTCAATCGGTGCAGGGGCTAGCATATCGTTCGGTAAAAAGATCCGAGAACTGACTGCCAATAGGGCAATTAAGAAGCCTAGTAATGCCAGTAGGGGAGCAATGTACTGACGAAATATAGCCATGAATTTAATGGTTCGTTGATTTTAACAATTCTTTACTTTCTCCATCTTACAACAATGGCAAAGCTTTTAGCGGTTGAACGCGATCGCGTGGCCTTTTGGCCAAGGTTATTTGGTTGAAGGTTGAAGGTTGACGGTTGGGGGTTGGAGGTTGGAGGTTGGAGGTTGGAGGTTGGAGGTTGAAGGTTGGAGGTTGCAGGTTGAAGGTTGGAGGTTGGAGGTTGGAGGTTGGAGGTTGAAGGTTGGAGGTTGCAGGTTGAAGGTTGCAGGTTTAAGGTTGTAGGTTAACAGTTGACGGTTGACCAACCTATGGAAGACAGGCTTATGGGTAAGAGTTTGAAGGGGTGACAAGCCGAGTCACCCTCAGACAGGGAAAGCGTTACAGCTATCGCAGTCCCTACTCAAATAGTGAAAAATTCCTTGGCTTATTGAGAATAAACAGGTAACCCAACTTTTGTCCCTATCCAATAGGCAACTCCAAGCAACAAGATAATCCCAAAAATCAATGCTAGTTTTGTCAGAAGGTTGCCACAATTCTTAGATGGAGTTGGTTGTACCTGAAAATGAGGGGTATGGAGATGATCAAGAAGGTCTTCTGGCGTTGTCTCCCCCGCAAATATCTTATCAGCACCAGGCCAAACATAGTCTATGTTATAAGCATTGGGTCCATTTTTGACGCCACCGAAATGTTTGAACAAGCCATCACCATAGTATTGAGTAGAGGTTACTGCCTGATTGTGAAATGCTACCAGTTGAGGCTCCGCCTGATCATTAGAATATGAGAAATAAATAGCCTTTTGCTCGCTATTGATAGCGTCATAATTGGAACACTTACCACCAACCCATTCAGACGGTGGAACCAACTCATCGGAGTTACCATGCAAAATTGCCACAGGTTCCGTCAGACTTTCACCCGTATTTTTAATCTTGATAGGATTCTTAACAAATGGAACGCAAAACAACTTCAAGATACAAATGACAAATTTGGGAATCCCATTCTCTGTGCTTGGAGTCGGATCCGCCACTACAATTTTCTTGGGAAAAAATCGACTCTCGGGCGAATTTACCTCCAAATGAAAAGGTAAACTTAGGGCAATTAACCCTCCCAAAGAATGACCAAAGGCAAAAGTATCTGGCTGATTCTGATCATTCCAATGTAAATATTGGTCCTGCTGCGACAGATACTCCCAGGCATCATTCGTGCAGGTGATCGCCTTCTCTAGGCATTCCTCAGGAGAATGGACTAAACTCAATGCTACTGTGGATAACAGATGAATTAAATTATTACTATACTCCCGCCGAAACCAACTAAGAATCATTAATAGAATAGTAATAACGATCATAGCTCGGGCTACTCTGCGCAATTCAAAAGCGCTGAATTCCGATAATTCGCCTTTTACAGCTAGATCGCCCCGTTCGTAAGCCTCAAACTCGGAAAGTATGGAGTCAATATTGTCTGTTGTTAATGAGGGAGTATTAATTGAAGAGTTAGCATTGGCTAACGTATCGGCTGACAATTTAGCCAAAGATCGCCATTTCTGCAAATAAGGGAAAGATTGTTTAGAGGGGGTAGGACCTTGAGGTGGAGTATTGGGATAAAAACTGTGTTGATAATCGGGGAAAAACACAATATATCCCTTTTTTACTAACTCAATGAGGTGAGCTTCATAAAAAGAGGGCATACACAGAGCAAATCCATGTAAATAAATAATGGCTTTCAGCTTTGTTTCAGTATTTTTGGCTTCCTCTGGAACATACACTCGGATAAAATTAGCGCTGAGGTGGCAACCATGTTGATACACATCATATCCTTTCTCAGATGGCACATGGACACATTGCCAAGATTGGGATAAAGAGTTTGACATTTAATGGTAATCCTACAATTGTGATAAATATTATACCAAGGAAAAGCAAATGGTAGCACAATTAGATTTAACTTAGGAAAAATAGAAGCAAATTTCGAGTTACCCCAGCACAAACATTCTGTCCCCAATTTGATTCAACCGTCCCTTCTTGATACAAAGCACGAGTGGGGGAAACTCCCTTTGGGCGACTGCATCACTACCAACTTTTCAAGCTCGTGATCTTTCCCTACACCCTACCCCCCTTCCCTTTCAAGGGTATGTTTTTTACAAAGACGTCAGGTGTGGGGTGTGGGGTGTGGGGTGTGGGGTGTGGGGGATAAGAAAATGTACTTAATTTGTCGCTATTGCATCAAGACAATGACTAACAATTCGTGATTCGGCCTTCGAGGATGGTTAGATAAATTTGGCCAAAATCCCGACTATTCGTCCAAAATTACCCCCATATCCCCATATCCCCACACTTCCCACACTTCCCATACTCTTCCACCTGTTCCCTGTTCCCTATTCCCTGTTCCCTTAGACTCGCTCGGCTAGTTTTGTGATCACTTGAATCACGGTATCCGCAAGTTGATCATTTCCCCGGAGCCAACCGAGGGGAGTTAGATGCTTACCGGGAAGTTTCTCATCAATGAGAAGTTTATTGCCTAAATTCTCCTCTAGCCAACGCACCGTTCCAGCTTGTTGAGCAATCTTATCCTTACTGAAGCTAATCAAAGCAGTAAGATTAAATAAACGGCTATTTTTGATCAAGCAATAGGTTTGTTCGGGTGTGGGTAACACCCCGAAACCAAGTCTGTCTACTAAATCAGCTATGAATGGAACAGGAACCGCACTACTGGTACCGCTAATAACAGGAGCCATTAATACAGATGGTTGATTGATCAAAGAAATATATTTTAGCTCAGCATCTCTGAGGCTATCTTCAATCTGCTTCTCTTGATCTTTCCCCACACAATCTCCCAGAATTTCCTGAAGTTTTTTGGACTCCAAATCACTTAAAAGTTCCAAGAGTGCGATATATTTTGTTCCTAGGCTGTGACCTAACCAAAAATAATTGCTCCCTCTGGCAGAGGAGTCTTGTTGATAGATACTGTACTCATAGCCCAATTTTTTTGCTTCTTCCAAAATTCCCTGGAATAGGGTTTTTTCTTCTTTGACCAAACCAATTGCTACAGGCCAATGGCGGAAGGTAAATCTAAACGGTCTGGCAACAACGGTATAACCTGATTCAAATAATCGCTTGGCGATATATCGGTAGAAAATTGTCGGAAAACTTCCGAAAAACGCACCACCAATTAACTGAACAACACCTATCGGCTTGGGATGGATAGCAACCCAAGCAAAGGGAATTGGTCTAAATTTAAATTCGGCATTCATGGCAGTAAGCTCTTTTAGGATAACTAAGTTGCAGGTTGCAGGTTAAAGGTTAGAGGTTGAAGGTTACAGGTTAGAGGTTGAAGGTTAAAGGTTAGAGGTTGAAGGTTACAGGTTAGAGGTTACAGGTTACAGGTTAGAGGTTGAAGGTTACAGGTTGAAGGTTGCAGGTTGCAGGTTTAAGGTTGCAGGTTTAAGGTTACAGGTTGCAGGTTGCAGGTTGCAGGTTGCAGGTTGCAGCTTGAAGGTTAGAGGTTGAAGGTTACAGGTTAGAGGTTACAGGTTACAGGTTAGAGCTTAGAGGTTACAGGTTACAGCTTTCAGGTTATTAACCCTTCAACCTTGGCCAAAGGCCACGCTACGCGAACAACATTAAAACCAAGCTTGGCCAAAGGCCACGCTACGCGAACAACCTTGGCCAAAGGCCACGCTACGCGAACAACCTTCAACCCAACCTTGGCCAAAGGCCACGCTACGCGAACAACCTTGGCCAAAGGCCACGCTACGCGAACAACCTTCAACCCAACCTTGGCCAAAGGCCACGCTACGCGAACAACCTTGGCCAAAGGCCACGCTACGCGAACAACCTTCAACATTCAACCTTCAACATTCAACCCCACCTTCAACCTTCAACCCAACCTTCAACCTTCGTTGTCTTTTCACCTGAGCCGAGTTGGGCACGAACAAACTGTGTCCGCCGCTCAGTTAATAGCAAACTCAGAGCCATGACGAATTCAGAGGCACTACCGACAAGGGTCCCAACTCGAGAAATCGGTACAGCATTGCCAATTAGGGCAACCAAGGTTCCCACAAATAGCCATGGCCATTTCAGCCTTACCCAGATGCCGATACCAATCAGCAGCACGAACAAATTGACCAAAATTGTTACAATTGGTGGAGCACTCACTTCCGCTACTGTGTAGCGCAAGGTGCCAGCAAAGGTGACTGGAACCAATTCTAGGCCAACAAACTGGGTCGCCACTTCAAACCCACCCAGTCCTAGGGCAAGCACCCAGGAGAAAACTCGTACAATTGTATTAGCCCAAACTGCTCCAGCGCGGTGAGCTAGCTCAACAGCAATTACAATGAACAGCGGCACTACTAAGAAGTGTAATAGGAAGCGCACCATACTCAGTGATTTCAGGAGATCTCCTTCACCAATCAGGCTCCCCATGGCCAGAACTAGATTGTCATAGCTAATGCTTGCTAGCACAATTGGCAGCACAATCATGGCCAGACTAGTTGAGCGACGCCACAGGCGAATCGCCCATGCCAGTAATACCCATTCCACCAAAGCAAGACTGAGATGGCCAAGGGGATAAATTTTTAACAAACTTTTAGTCATGATGTTCCATAAACTGAAACAATATCTAAGCTTGGTCGTGATAAGTCGTATAGCTCTCAAAAACGTGACCCACCTATGCAAGACCGGCTTATGGGTAAGAGTATTGATCCTCGAATAGCATTTACCCTTATTTACCAGTTAATTGATTTCAATTCATTGTTGCAAGTTCCTGGATTGATAAATTTACGTTAATTAATAAATCGCAAGATATTGTATTCAAATCCGACATCACCATTCAGCTCTTAGCTAAGATAAGACAATGCTGGATCAATAAAGAGAGTCAGCCCTAATCGCTTTTTCAAATAGGGCACTTTTTCGAGACCCGGTTTGGCAGGGCAGAGTTCTGTTACCCTTCAGAAATAGTTGATAGCTGATCAGCCTTGGGCTGAATGGTTACCATAGGATTACAGTCACGGTTAGGATCTTGAGGATTTTTCGGTTTATTCTTATGTCAATTAAGATAAAATACTCTAAAATAAGTAGGGTAAAATAAGTAGGTGCGAAAAGGTTACCATCACCAGCATTGAGCTGGTGGGATTATTCCCTATAGGTTTAAGCAACTCTCTCTCTCCTAAAGGGGACAGTGTTGCTTCTAATGCAAGTAATTCAAAAAAAATAGCAGGAAGACAAGGAGTAACTAACTCGATAACTTCAGATAATTTCAATTGAAGAACGATCGGGTTTTTAGCCCGTTAGTGCTTTGATTGCTAAGTTAAACTTAAGCTAATGCGCTACGCGCACGCTACTTGAGGTGCTATCAGCTATCAGCTATCAGCGAACGGGTGACCCCTGACCCCTGACCACTGACTACTGACCACTGACGGCTGACGGCTGACGGCTTACATTTACACCGACTTGGGGTGGTCAATCATGACGAAATCGAACGGATTAGCTTTAGTCTCAGGGTTCATCAAACTGATTATCATTTGTAGTCTGATTCAACCGATGCTCGGTTGTACTCAAGCAACGGAAAATTTGAGTAAGGCGGATTTAAATCAAGAGATTCAAGCAACAGAAAATTTGGTTAAGGCGGATTTAAATCAAGAGATTCAACTTCATATCGATCAGATGGCCTTAATGGAATCGAAAACGATGCAAGTTAAGGTTCTGGATATAGTAGAGGATTCCAGATGCCCAGTTGATGCGGTTTGTGTGCAGCCAGGACAAGTCACCATTGCCTTCGAGGTTGTTAAGGAAAACTCACAACCAGAGGAGGTTGAGTTAACCCTGAGAGCAGCCCAAGAAAATTTAGCCGTTAAAAATTTTGATGGCTATTCCATGATATTAAAAAATGTTGAACCCTTGCCAATGACTAATCAGGAAAAAATAATACAATCCGACTATATTGTAACGATTGTTGTATCAAAGAGTTAAAAGCTCGGAAATCTAACCTATAATTATCATTTGGGTATCGATATTTTTAAATCGAGACACCACAGATAAAGGCGTTGCTGATTTGGGGGGATGATTTATGAAACGGTGAAACAGGGTGAAGAGACTGGAAGTAAGGAAAGATAGAACAGACTTAATCATCCGACCAATAAGCAATGCCATAAATCAGAAACTGTTTTGAGTTGACTTCGCTATGATTAAAAGTGGCTGGCAAGGTTTCCAAGGTGTTGCTTCTGGCAATAAAACTTGGCAATAAAACCTGAGCTAGCAAGGGCGATCATAGTAATAGCAAAAATACTTAAATACTACTATGCCTACCAAGATAAACCATCACCACCATCACCACCATCACCACCATCACCACCATCACCACCATCACCACCACAACCCTCTGCACTGTATTGTTCCGGCGTATATGCTGCGGGAAGTTTCAGAACAGGGAAGCCCTATGCAGCGAGAACGGGCATTGAGCGCCCTAGTGGAATCTGGTCAGTTCCGTGGGGTGCGCCAGGAATTAGCTGACTTCTCCACACGACCCAGTTCCCGAGAACCAGGAGCAGCAAAACAACGGGTGATCTGCCATGCAGACTACCAAACTCGTTTACCTGGCCGTCAAGTCCGGGGGGAAGGAGACCCGGCCACAGGTGACACAGCAGTAGATGAAGCCTACGATGGTTCTGGAGCCACCTTTGATTTATATCGTGACATATACGAGCGGAACTCGATTGATGATCGAGGGGTGGTGTTGACCTCAACCGTTCATTATGGGCGCGGTTTTGACAACGCCTTCTGGAATGGTCAACAGATGACCTATGGGGATGGGGATGAAGATTTGCCAGAAGAGGAGAGACTCTTCAATCGCTTTACTATCGCCATCGATATTATTGGTCATGAGCTGACCCATGGGGTGATCCAATATGAAGCAGGACTGGTCTATCGGAATCAACCAGGTGCTCTCAACGAACACTTCGCTGATGTGTTCGGAATCCTAGTTAAGCAACGGACACTGAACCAAACTGCTAGTGAATCGGATTGGGTGATTGGAGCTGGTCTGTTTACTGAGAATGTCAATGCTAAAGGCATTCGCTCCATGAAAGAACCAGGGAGTGCTTATAACGACCCCAGACTAGGTAAAGACCCTCAACCAGGTCATATGAGAGACATCTACACCGGGTCTCAAGATAATGGTGGGGTTCATATCAATTCTGGTATCCCCAACCGAGCCTTCTACATTGCTGCTCTGGACATTGGTGGATACGCTTGGGACAAGGCCGGTTGGATCTGGTATCTTACCTTGAGGGATAAGCTGGGTTCCACCTCAGATTTTAAGGATGCTGCCAGAGAGACATACAAGGTGGCAGGTGACCGATTTGGTGTTGGCAGCCTGGAACAAAAAGCTGTCCGTAAAGGTTGGGAAGAGGTAGGTGTTGAGATTATTGAAAAGCCTCCGGCACCTCAACCCTCTGAACCCCCAGGATGCTCCGCAGGTGCGCCAGACTTTATCAGGTCTTTTTTCACCCCCTCCTCTTAAGGATAGGAAATTCTTTAGGGTGCGTTAGGGAAGGGCTCGCCCAAATTTTCCGCCTTTTCGGGCCTGGCAAAGTCCGTCCAGTAACGCACCATCCATAGGCTCAGATTTTGGCATTGCTGAATAGTGGAATGATTTGAATAGTTTTGTGGAACGGGCATCAGGCGTGGAACAGGCATCTTGCCCGTTATCAATATTTCCGGACAGGCAGGATGCCCACCCTACTCATAATCATTCGAAGATTCAGCAATGCCAAAAAAATGGTAGTGGTAAAGATGTAGTGATTTGGCTACGGTAAGCGTCAAGGTTTCGGGGATTAAAATCACTACTTTTGTACCACTACCGAAAAAAGATGTAAAATCACTACTTCTACAGGACTACTAAACTCCCCCCATAGACGCTCGCAACCCTGCCAGGAGTCATCTCACCTTGAGATTGAGGTTTTTAACAGATTTTACAACATTCTTTTGATGATTGAATTCCAAGATTTTGAACCGTTATATCCAAAAATGTCTTGGTAAAAAGCATCAATCTTGTAAGTGTCTTTATACTGCATCAAAAATCTACTAACCTCTCTAATCTTGTCACTCTTAACATCACCAATATCTTCAAAGTTTTCATCCCAATACTTCCAGCACTCTAGATTGGTGTCCTCAATAATAATATAGTCTCCAGCATGTCCATGAGAATGAAAAGTGCTTAAAATCCCAGAGACATTGACATGAGCATCTTCAATAATTAGCCAGGGATGATCTAATTCAGAAAGCATTTTGGCAGAAAATAATTCCTCAATTTTGTTGACATCACCCTCAATGAAAGTGATGCGATCGTCTTGTTGTGATTTCTTGTCTAAGAAGGCAAGATTAATGTCAACAGAGTAAACCTGGCATGGAATCTCAAAGATCTGCAGATGATCAGCGATCCAGACAGCACTACCGCCTGTAAACGCCCCAATTTCAATGACTACTTTAGGTCTTAGTTCGTACAGAAGCATTGGGTAAATCACCATTTCCAGAGCACTCTTCCAAATAGGAATTTCCTTCCAATGCTGTTTGTAGCTACTTTCAATTAGAAACGGCCATATATTAGATGGCAAATCGCAACAATCTTTTCGTGCATCAATGTCAATAAATCGATCAGATGCAGACATCTCCCGTTGAGGTAAATTTTCTTCTTTAAGGCTTTTATATCCAAATTTATCTGACATTGTATCTACCTGTTTATTCATAGTTCGATATCTTTGTTGCGCAGAAAATATAAAAAAATATTTTCAGTTATCTCCAGATGTGAGCAGTTTAATAATAAAGGAGCTTACAGTGGATTCAGAGAAGCATTATTTTGCAAAGCATCAATAAACATACTGACAAAGCGTCTCTTGTCTCCCATACCGCCTTTAATCATTAAGTCTGCGAATCGCTCATTTATGTGCTCTTTCACACATTTCACAGCAGCTTCGCCATGTTGTTCATCTTCTTCACAATGTAGTTGCAACCATCTACACTCTTCTGCTTTTAGTTTGAGTCTTTCGCGCATAGTTTTCGCACAGGAGTTTAGGTAACTTATAAGATACTCTATAACGACATTCATACCCAAATACTCTATTACTTTTTCATCTGAAAAGTTGCTCCAATAGGCATGATAGCCTGCTGTTAACTTCGATTCTGGTTCAAGCTTATAGCCCAGTGCTTTAAGATCTCGTATTGCTAATATATCGTGATCAGCCTCGTCTCTGGCGAGATGAATATATAGCATTTTCATGGCATTAGTAGGAGCTGCCTCAGCTGCTCTTAACAGTTGTGTTTCGCCAGGAGCAGAATAATGATAAAAAGTCGACACAAGGTGGATGTAGTTAGTTCTGGTAGCCAAATCAAAGGCTGCTGCTATTTCTTTAGCGCCCTCCTGGGCAATACAATCCAGTGTTTGAACAGTCTTTTCTGCCAGACCACTGTAATTCATATTTGCTCCTTCTAATCTTGGTTAACTTAACATTCTATACTAGCAGGACTTACGCAAAAACACCAGACATGGGGTATTCTCAGATCTTGCACCTAATGACAGAGAACTCACAACCAAGGTCATCTGCTCGCTGGGGAAGGCATAGATGCCCAGGGTAATCGCACTTAACTTTAGATCAGATTTACTTGACAAAAAGGCTTTAATACTTGCTCTGAGATTGTAGACAATATTGGTTCAATCGTGCTCCACTAGCTAATATCGTCTCTCCTTCGGTTAATTGCCATGACTAAAGGATTTGCACCAGGGTCTAGCTCAACACCAACATCCAGTTCGAGGCCATCTGATCCTGTTAAAAGGGTCAAACGCACCATTATCGATGAACTCAAGAACTTAGATGACCCCAGAACAAAGCGTAAACCAGACCATCTGCTGGTAGATATTGTAGCGATTGGGATCAAGCGCCACTTTAGCTGGAGCAGATAATATGGTGGCGGTCGCTACCTAAGGCCCGCGAAGAATACGAGTGGTTAGCCACCTTGTCTTGATGCAAAGCGCGAGTGGTTTGAATTTACCGTAAGACAGTTGAGCCTTAATCAATAAGTTTTACCCCTTTTCTGCATAGCCTACCAACCATAAAGGCTCAACTGTCTAAGGTTTTGTCTCCGGGGGAAACCCCCGCGTGAAGGCGCTGCATCGCTTTTGGAGTTGCCAAATGGGATACCGTCTCACGACACGACGCTCGCGAGTGTTTGCCCTGATTGACCCAGAACAGTTTCATGACTTTTTATTGCGCTGGATAGAGTATCTTACGGATCAATTAGATATCAAGCTGATTTACATCGATGGGAAAACCTCTCGTGGCTCTTACGACCGTCAAAGTAAGCTCAAAGCCTGACCTAGTGTGAGTGCTTGGAGAATAGAATGAAAAATGCTGTAAAGTAAATTTTCATGAATAGTAAGTATTAAAAAAAATATTGCCATGCTGTGCTGTATGGTACTATTTTAAGTAGATTTCATAGTATAATAATAAAATGGTAAAAGCATTATTTTCATGCCTACTTTGTTAAACTTATCGAAGTACTATATCAATGATTGAAGTTAAATTTTTTGATAAAAAAGAACGAGGAATTGTATCAACAAAACTGATTACCAAAGACACATTGATTGAGGCTGCCCCAGTGGGATCATTTCCTGCCGAACAATGGTCAATTATCAATAAAACTGAAGTGTTTAAGTACTGCTTCGTAATCCCTGCAGAATATGAAAAAAAACAAAATGTGGGCGGTTATATTGCCTTTGGTCTTTCATCCCTATGTAATCATTCGGAAACCCCCAATGCTTATATCAATTGGGTTAAAGATGAGATTGGTCTATGGGCACATTTAATCGCATCGAAAGATATTCAGCCAGGGGAGGAAGTTTTGCTTTTATATACCAACATTGATCAATATTCTTTAGCTAATAAATTTATTTGAGTTATTGTTTAGAGGATATCTGAAAAGTTTTTTGATACTGAATTTTGCCCCCCTAGCCCCCCAATTCTGGGGGGAACAAGAATCCATTTGTTGGTAAAAGTCCCCCAAAATTGGGGGATTTAGGGGGCTTGAATGTAGCAAATGAGACTTCTCAGACAACCTCTTAAACCAGAATAGTACTTTTTTAATGCTTAAAACAAAGCAATCACAGATAGACAAATGGGCATTCCTGAATCAAGTAATGAATATGAGTGAGGTGGGCTCCTGCCTGTCTGAAAATATCAGAAACGGGCAAGATATCCATTCCACAGAACTCTTAAAATCATTTCATTATTAAGCAACGCCTCTTCAGGCTTGGTTGGCACAGGCTGAATGGTAACGGGCAAGATTCCTGTTCCACCCCTGATATCTGTTCCACCCCTGATCACCATTGCACCCATAATTTCCATTCCACCCAGCGGGTCAAACAGCATGCATTGAAATGCACCCAGTGCCTGTTATGGCGCTACGCGCAAGGCATGCATGCTAAATTGACTACAACAGCTTTTAAGCTTGTATCAATGTCAAACACCTTAATGGGTAGTCTTATACCGATGGAGCCAGTTTGCGTTCGCGTAGCGTGGCCAACGGCCAATCGCGAAGCGGTTCTTTTCGAACATCGCGTTTTTACCCACTGCCCACCCTAGGATTAATCTGTAGGATTAATCACTACAATTAATCCTTATAATTAATCACAATGGTCTAAGCAAGATTTTAGTAGTAAAGACGGGGGTGTTATGAAAATACACTTTGAGCGTACTGGCGGTTTTATGGGGATGAATATGGCAACTGAGGTTGATACTGAATCCCTATCGCCAGAAGAAGCTGATCAGCTGCAAGCCATGATTAATACTAATAGTTTCTTTGAGCTACCAGCACAGCTGATGTCATCAACACCGGGTGCAGATCAGTTTAGCTACAAACTGACCGTAGAAGTTGCTGGACGGAAAAAAACTGTGGAAATTGGTGATACAGCAGTTCCAGAGATGCTGCAACCTTTGCTAAGACGGTTGACAACGATGGCAAGGTCAACTTTGAATTTAGAATGAAGAATTAAGAATTTAGAATGAAGAATGAAGAATTAAGAATTAAGAATGTAGAATTAAGAATGTAGAATTAAGAATGTAGAATTAAGAATTTAGAATTTAGAATCTGGGGGGGTGAGATGCAAGCAAGCTTAAATCGTTACTGGGTAGTAATTTTAGCCCATAAGTGATCAAAAGATACATGCTGTTTTGGGCTGACATTTGACATAGTGATAAGGCTCCCTCGCTTCCACACAATCAAAGTCGGGTTAGTTTCCGAGTGTATCTTACCTGAGCTCATTGGCGTCAAAGCCTTATATACTACTAAGCTTTTTAGGGCTCATGTCACCCCCCGAGATGTATAATTCTAAATTCTGCATTCTAAATTCTGCATTCTAAATTCTACATTCTAAATTCTGCATTCTAAATTCTGCATTCTACATTCTACATTCTACATTCTACATTCTAAAATAACGTAGTCGGAGCATAGGGGATAATATCAGGATCGAATCCCCCCACTTGATTAGTGCGGATAACCCAAAGTTTAGCGCCATGGTTTAACAAAAGACTAGCGATTTCGTCATGACCACGTCGTGGTAGTATAGTGCGCCAGCTAGCAAGTCCTCTTAAAATCGAAGTAATTGGACTTTCACTGGTAGCAACTCCCACCAAGGTTTCAGCATTTTCCCTCCAGTCACTACGAACAATTCCTAGGGGAGTCAGCTGTTGTTCTAGTGCTTGTCCCAACTCGGATAATTGTTGAAATCGCTGAGTTTGGGGATGATCTGGATGACTGTTCAACCACTCTTGAATTTCAGGATTGTCATTCACTTCATCTTCTATCTGTTGGATGGCTACATAAAGCGCTTGATTGGAGTCTTGCACACAGGACTCTGCTGGTGAAGCCAATGCTGCACCGTCACCATCCCCCGTGCGGTAGCGAGCCATCATGACTTGTAACTGATGCTTCAATTCATCCAAAGGTGATAGTTTAATATCACCAAACTCGTAGTCTTGGGTGACAGCATCCAATTTAACAATCACATCAGAAACAGGTCGATTGCCTAACCAACCCCGCTGCAAATTTCCCATATAGTTCGGCCATTTGATTGACCCTGCAATAATGCCATCGGGGTTACTAGCATAAACTTGCTGGTACTCTATATCAAAGCGTAATTCATCGCTTAATGGGTCACGCACTACATGAGCAATACCATAGGCAAAGTGACCGCTTACCATATTAAAAAGGACACGTTCATCTTTTTTATTACCACCAATTCCCCCATAAAGATGGATGACAATTCCCCGGTCTCCCTCCTGCCAAGGGGATATCGCAGCGTCTGGTTGTTCAGCTAAAGGATCCAGCAGAACTGTCTTGGCAGTACCTTTTTGCTGTTCGGTATTTTCCCAATTTTTTTCCTTAATGTAAGTTACCCCTTCCTCAACTCCCAAAATTACTTGATCTGGCTCTAGCATCATCAAAGCCCTAGGTTCAATCCCTTGGGTAACAAAAATGCCGTCAGGATCCTGAGCACCATAAATATACCAACCAGCGCTATTTAGAGGAGAGTCTTCAATCTGGGAATTGGTAGATCTAGGGATGTCATACCGGTCAGCCACCACTTGAGGAATACGAATAATTTCTTGAGGTCCATCAAATTGTTTTGAGTCTTTATTAAAGTGAGATACTTGAAAGCGATCGCTTTCAAGTGTCTCCCGCTTAATAATGGTAACCAAGCCATAGAAGCGACCGGTAATTTGCACTGGGTCTTCGGCAATAGTCAAAGATGTCGTTGTTTCTGACTCAGTCACAACTGGATTGTTTACCATGACAATCACATTATCGTCAGGTCTGGCTGCAGCCAAAGATTCCAGGGGACCTACCCGATTCAGATGATTTAATCGAACCGGATGCATAGCGCCCCCTGTCATGCTATCTTCAGTGGTTTGATTAAAATTAATATCTATGGTAACTCGCTTCACATAGTCTTGGATCCCTGGAGCATCCTTACTCCATCCTAAGGTCACAATCTCTCCTACCAGATGCTGATACTCCGGAGCAGCATGGTAGACTTCAAACAGTACGGAATCATCAGTTGTTCGTTCATCCTTTTGCAGCTCGATCAGTCGTCCTATCCACTCACTAACGGGTTGATAAAGACTTGATGATAGGGTCTGATTGATGGGATAATAACTAGGCTGATTTATCTGATCGTTACGAGAAAGTTCGTAGTTAGATGGTTTCGGTTCGGTCATTTTTTTCTGGGCTTGAGAGTAGATAAAAAATACCACCCCGATTACTAAAATTAGGATAACCAGGACGATTACCAAAGGGTTTTGGAGATTTACCATTATTACTATGGTTTTTTTAAAAGGGAACAGGGAATAGGGAGTAGGGATTAGGGAATCGGGAATCGGGAATCGGGAGTCGGGAATCGGGGTAAGAAAATTGACTGTACCTGATAATTATGACAACCGCTTTAATAGTATAGTCGTTGCAATTACCTATCTCCAAACTTCTCATAATTTCCTATCTTTCCCACACTCCCCACACTCCCCACACTCCCCACACTCCCCCTTCTCCCCACACTTCCCACACTTCCCACACTTCCCACACTCCCCTCTTGCCTCTTGCCTCTTGCCTCTTGCCTCTTGCCTTTAATCCCCTACTCCCTACTCCCTTTAATCTGACGCAGCCACATCCATCCTAGAACGGCTATTACCAGAGACACCCAACCGGTCAAGGGCTTTAGCAACAAAAATCCTCCAATTCCTAACATTGCTCCAAACATTAGCAATATCGATGCCAGCACCCGTTTTAGATCGTGTTCCAAATCCTGGATTGGGGCTAAACCGGTGCGAAGCTGCTGACGTTTCCAGCCAGGCCCTGCTGGACGCACCCGTCGATAAAATTCATCTAAGGTGGTATCAGATTCTGGTGGAGTGAGCAACATTACCACTACCCACAACACACCAGTAATTCCAGCTGTTACTAGCAGACGCCAACCAAAGTCAGGAATCTGAATAACTGGCACGACACTAGTACCAAACCCGACTACAAAACCAGCAACCATGGCGGTTAGTTCAGCAGCAGCATTAATCCGCCACCAGAACCAACGTAACATTAACACTAATCCCGGTCCAGTACCAATGGCAATTACTAATCGGAACACGGTGGCAACGTCTGTGGCAAAGAAGGCGGCAATTGCTCCTAAAACTGTGACCAGCACTGATGCGATCCGCCCCACTAAGACTAGTTCCGATTCTGTGGCTTGGGGATGAAAAAAGCGCAAATAGAGGTCATTAGTGAGATAGGAGGCTCCCCAGTTAATGGAGGTAGACACAGTACTCATAAATGCGGCGAGCAGGGAGGTTACCACTATCCCGAGCATGGCTGGTGGCAGAAAGTCTAGCATCAGTTTGGGATAGCCCAATTCCCGGTCTGCCAAATCTGGATAGATTACCATTGCGGCTAGGGCAACTAGGATCCACGGCCAGGTCCTGATTACATAGTGAAAGATATTGAATAGCCAAGCGGCTTTCTCGGCATCTGCTTCATTTTTGGATGCGGCCAGGCGCTGGACAAATTCACCACCGCCATCACTGCGACGCCATGCCCACCATTGCAGGAAGATATAGGCAGAGAATGTGCTAGCACTGATGCCAGCAGTTTCACTCCAACTAATCCCTCTGGAACCAACCGTGAGGGGAAAAAAGGCTAGTACATCCTGTTGGGTGACTTCCTGCACTTTTGGGACTAGTTGATGAATACCACCGACATGGTTAATGGCAACTACAGCAACTATGATTGCTCCGAGTAGGGCAAAAAAGAATTGGAAGAAATCCGTAGCAACTACGCCCCACAGTCCAGCAAAGCCAGCGTAGACTAAGACTAGAACACTTACTCCCAATACACTCCAGAGTTTTACACTACTGGCTTCGGGAGCGATACCAAGGCTTTGCCAAATTTCTAGAGCACCTACTACTTTGACCATGGCTAGCATGGCATAGCCAATGGCAATACAGTTGATTGGTACCGCAAACAGAAAGGCTTTGGTTCCCCGTAATAGGGCAGCTATCGAGCCACCATAACGGATTTCCGTGAGTTCGGCATCCGTAACAATTTCTGACCGTCGCCACATCCGGGCAAAGATGTAAATCATGATTAGATGGGATATGCCAAAACTCCACCATTCCCAGTTGCCCGCAATGCCTCGATTGCCAACTACCCCGGCAATGTAGAGGGGGGTATCTATGGAAAAAGTAGTGGCAGCCATACTGGTACCGGCTAACCACCACGGGAGCGATCGCCCCGAAACAAAGAAATCCACAAGACTGCCGGAAGCCTTGCGAGAGAGGTATAGTCCTAACCCTAAAGACAAGACTAAGTAGACTAGGACAATCAGCCAATCAACGAGTTGCATAAATTCCGGTTGCTGGTCACGGATTCAGCTATGATATCAGATGATTAATTTCATCCACACTCAACTCCGTATATTGAGCAATATCCTTCAGGGGTAACCCTGCTGCCTTCATCCGTTTAGCAACCTGCTGTTTTACCTTAAGTTTCCCTTGTTCTATAGCGGCCTGTTTTAGACCTTCAAGTCTACCTTGTTTGAAACCTTCCTGAATACAGGTTTCGACAACACTGTACATATCCCGGTAGACCTTCAGGCTATCATAGTACAGGGCTTGCTCTTTTGGTGAGAAATTGGCAATGTCGGCCACCTCAAACAGCTGGGCAAACACATCCCCTGGGAAGGATTCAGGGGAAGCCTTAAATTCACCGAGATGCTTCAATAAAAATAACCACTTGTCAAAATGAGTTTCTAATTGATCAACAGATTTAGTAAATTTCGGTAGTTCAATATAGATGGATATCAAATTATCGTAGAACAGTTCACAGTGGTGATTGTTTAGCTCTACTACATGCAACAGTTCTGAATCGTGCTTATGGTCATTAAAAATAAAATCCAGAATACCAACAGTGTAGACTGCCGTTAGCTGATCATGCCAATTTCCCTGTTGCGCCTGTTCTTGGATGGGAAACGTGGCATAGTAGACACTGGGATCTTTGGAAAAATTGTGGTCGGCTTTTTGGATTTCCACCATGAACCGTTCACCGGTTGTGCTCTGACAATAACTATCAAAAATGGATCTTCTGTTCACTAAGCTGTTGCCAAAGAATTCCGGAGTCTTAATGGTGACATCCTGAATCTGATGGTGGACAGGTAACAGAGTATTCAAGAAGTCGATTAACAGTGCTTTGTTGGACTCAGTGCCAAAGACCCGCTTAAAGCCGAAATCCGTAAGCAGGTGAATGTATTTATCTCGCCAGGGGAACACCATATTAATAGATAAAGGGTAAGCTATCAGCTCAGCTGTTCACCATTTAGATTAGGATACCTAAATTGCTAAGTTGAGTATCTGAACCTCGACCTTGAGCCTCTGAACCTATTGCCTCTTGCCTATTCCCTATTCCCTATTGCCTCTTCCTGGCATACCCATAACTTCTCTTTAGCTTTAGGATTCCTAACAAAGTAATCTTCCAGCAATTCACAGCCCCGATGCAGCAGCTCACCTAAACTTTCAACCTTCCAAATTCTGGCAGTGCCGTCGGATGAAGCAGTGGCCAGCCTCTGTCCATCCGCGCTGAAGGCTACACTTAATACCCAGTCCTGATGGCCTTTGAGCACGGCTAATTGATTCCCCTGTAAGTCCCAAATTCTGGCAGTGTTGTCGAATGAAGCAGTGGCCAGCCTCTGTCCATCCGGGCTGAAGGTTACACTATATACCAAGTCCTGATGGCCTTTGAGCACGGCTAATTGATTGCCCTTTTTGTCCCAAATTCTGGCAGTTTTGTCCTCTGAAGCAGCGGCCAGCCTCTGTCCATTGGGGCTGAATTTTACACTCCATACCCTGGACTGATGGCCTTTGAACAGGGCTAATTGATTGCCCTTTTTGTCCCAAATTCTGGCCGTGTTGTCGGATGAAGCCGTGGCCAGCCTCTGTCCATTGGGGTTGAATTTTACACTTGATACCCTGGACTGATGCCCTGTGAGCTTGGCTAATTGATTGCCCTGGTTGTCCCAAATTCTGGCAGTTTTGTCCTCTGAAGCAGTGGCCAGCCACTGTCCATCCCGGCTGAATTCTAAATCCGTTACCCTGGACTGATGCCCTGTGAGCTTGGCTAATTGATTGCCCTGGTTGTCCCAAATTCTGGCAGTTTTGTCCTCTGAAGCAGTGGCCAGCCTCTCTCCATCCCGGCTGAATTCTACACTTAATACCCTGGACTGATGCCCTGTGAGCACCGCTAGTTCGTTGCCCTTTTTGTCCCAAATTCTGGCAGTTTTGTCCTCTGAAGCAGTGGCCAGCCTCTCTCCATCCCGGCTGAAGGCTACACTCCATACCCTGGACTGATGCCCTTTGAGCACCGCTATTTCATTGCCCTTTTTGTCCCAAATTCTGGCCGTGTTGTCGGATGAAGCAGTGGCCAGCCACTGTCCATTGGGGCTGAAGGCTACACTATATACCGAGTCCTGATGCCCTTTGAGCACGGCTATTTCATTGCCCTGTAAATCCCAAATTCTGGTCGTGTTGTCATCTGAAGCAGTGGCCAGCCTCTGTCCATCCCGGCTGAATGCTACACTATATACCGAGTCCTGATGCCCTTTGAGCACGGCGATTTCATTGCCCTTTTTGTGCCAAATTCTGGCAGTTTTGTCCTCTGAAGCCGTGGCCAGCCTCTGTCCATCCGGGCTGAAGGCTACACTCGTTACCTCGTCCTGATGCCCTTTGAGTACGGCTAATTGATTGCCCTGGTTGTCCCAAATTCTGGCAGTTTTGTCCCATGAAGCAGTGGCCAGCTTCTTTCCATCCGGGCTGAAGGCTACACTATTTACCAAGTCCTGATGCCCGGTGAGTACGGCTAATGGATTGCCCTTGTTGTCCCAAATTCTGGCAGTGCCGTCGTATGAAGCAGTGGCCAGCCTCTGTCCAGAAGGGCTGAAGGCTACACTATATACCCAGGACTGATGCCCGGTGAGTAGAGCTAATTGATTGCCCTGGTTGTCCCAAATTCTGGCAGTGCCGTCATCTGAAGCAGTGGCCAGCTTCTTTCCATCCGGGCTGAAAGCTACACTATTTACCAAGTCCTGATGCCCGGTGAGTAGAGCTAATTCCTTGCCCTGGTTGTCCCAAATTCTTGCGGTGTTGTCATCTGAAGCCGTGGCCAGCTTCTTTCCATCCGGGCTGAAGGCTACACTATTTACCAAGGACTGATGCCCGGTGAGTAGAGCTAATTGATTGCCCTGTAACTCCCAAATTCTGGCAGTTTTGTCATCTGAAGCCGTGGCCAGCTTCTTTCCATCCGGGCTGAAGGCTACACTATTTACCAAGTCCTGATGCCCGGTGAGTTTAGCCCGTTCTCGGAATTGACTAATACTCTGCTGGAGGGCATTTATAGGACTGGTAGCAGGATATTGCTCCAGGCGGCGACCATCTTTAACGAGATTATCTAGCTCTTGCCCAGTTTCTACTGCCTTATACAAAAGCTTTTCCTGTTCTGTACCGGTGCCGTAATAAACATTATTTGGTAACTGTCCTAAAATATAACGCCCTTGCCGTTCTAGTCGTGTGCCTAATTGGGCTTCCTTTATTTCTTGTCTAGCTTTGATACCAGTCACCACCGCCACAATTGCCACAACTAAGGACAAACCCAGTACAATTCCCCCTCTGCGTATGGTTCGCTTAGCTTTCTGTTGAGCTTTGGCTAATATTTCACTAGCCTCTTTCTCAGCCGCTGCCAAAGCCTTTTGGACTTCTCGCTTATCTAAAACCTCACTAGCTCTTAAGAACTGGGAATCCAAATGGCTTAAGGCTTTTCCACTAGACCATTGTTCGGCCTGCTCTAATGCTTTCCCGCGCAACAGTCGAGAGTCATCGTTACGCCCAGAATCAACCCAAGCGGTAAACGCCTCAGCGTAGGGGCGCAGTCTGGCCAATTCTTTCTTGACCCAATCGGGTCCGAAAACCTCCCCATAAATCCGGTTATTAACCTTTAAACAGCCATGACACTCAACCACCAACCCCGATAGCCTTAATTCCGTTTGTTCTTCACTCCCATCAGCAGCTATACAACCGTGATCCCACACTTGCTGATACAAACCCAACAGCATACCAGCCCGTTGCTCATTTCTGAGAATGCGATCGCGTATAGTCTTCAAATGCTCCGGTTCATCCTGGGTTTCCCAATTTTCAATGATCTGGGTACGCACTATCTGTTCTACGGAAAGACTATTTCCCGATGCCCAGGTCTCGACCACCAAACGACACAACCGCTGAGTCAGAAAGGGTTGTCCCCCCGTCCAGTTTACTATCTCACCTAAAACCTGTTCAGGATTATCCACCTGGCCTACCAAACCCAGAACCAAAGGCTCTTTGGCTTCCTGAAAGGTAAACCCAGTTAACTGAATATCCCGACCAATATTAAAGGGGGTGCGCTGTTTATCCTGAATTAAATCTGCTGCAGTTGCCACCCCGAGCAAACAAAACCTTAGACGATTGTAGGCTGGATTTTCGGATCTTTGATTATAACACGCCCTAATTAAGGCAAATAAATCATCTTTAAACGTAACTTTAATAATACTATCAATTTCATCGAGAAAAATAACAATCGGTTGACTTATTTCTTCTAGGATAACCGACTCAATAAACTCATCTAACCACTGCACTGGTGATAATTGTTCACGCTCTTTTAACCAAGGGATTAGCTTGATTTTTTCCTTTAATTTAAAACTAGTAACCAGACTTCTCATCAAACTACCATACCACTGCTGGGAGGTTACTTGATTGCCAATCCTGGTCACATCAATAGAGGCACAAGCTACTCCCGCCTTTGTTAGCTTTTCCATGGTTCGTAGCCGCAAACTGGACTTACCCATCTGTCGGGAGTTCAGCACATAACAAAACTCCCCAGCCATCAATGCCTGATAAAGCTCGTGATCAGCTTTTCGGGTCACATAAGTGGGCTCATCTTGAGCTAAACTCCCCCCTACTTTGTAGATTGTTGATTGTTGATTGGTCATTTTTGGATAGGGAACAGGGAATAGGGAACAGGGAACAGTGTGGAGAGTGTGGGGCGGGGGCGCGGGGAGTGTGGGGCGGGGGCGCGGGGAGATGGGGGAGTAACGCAACCTACGCTACTCCTATTGCCTATTGCCTTCCCCTCCTGGGAGGGGTTAGGGGTGGGTTCCTCTTGCCTATTGCCTCTTCCCTACTCCCTACTCCCTACTCCCTACTCCCTAAAATGCGATCGCTAAAATACTGACGATACAAATTACATCTCAAACTACAATCATTCCCATGGCGTTGAACCAGTCCCATACTTTCCAACTTGCGAGTTATATTAGCATCTAGGCGCACCGGCTTGGCTGTACTAACTAATAGTTTAACAGCGTCCAGCAATTGGGGATGCTCTTGAATACTAGTTAAGAGTGAGAGCAGATGACTGCGATAAATTCCTGCTTCTGTGGGGGCTAAATCCAAAAATTTATCCAGGGTATTTTCTACTGCTTGGTGATTATTCATATGATAAAAAGCTTGGGACAATAAATAGGGATGTCCCCCAACCATTGCCATCAGCTTGGTTATTGAATCCACAGATAAGGTCAACCCATAACTCTCGGCAAACTCGTTAACCTGCTGAGCATTAAACTCTAGTAACTCTATAGGTACTCCCACATTAAACGGCGACTTATTGATATCTAAATCAATATAAATTTCCGTGGCATGACCCACCACCAAGCGCAGTTTTTCCCAACTATCCTCAAACTTACCACTCTCATGCCAACTACGGAGCAAGGGCAGAAATCCTTCCGCAATCTCTTGATGCTGAAACACTCGATCAAGGTCATCCAAGCACAACACTAATGGACTTTCTAAAGAGTCTAACAAATACTCTTCAAAGTAGGCCGTGCAGTTGTCTACACTGGTAAAAAAACTATCATCCCAATAGGTCTGCAACTGATTGGCCAATTTCAGTTTGTTACCAACTTGTCCACAAAACGACTTTAAAAATATATCTAAATTAGTGAAATCTAGCCCATTCATGTTTAAGTAAACCCTGCCATAAACCTGTTTTTCGTCATGGGCGATAATCTTATGAATCAGTAAGGTTTTGCCCATCAGTTTCGGCGCTTTAATCCGAATTAACGCTGCTGGTTTAACAATTTCCTGATAACAACGAGCTTCCATGGGTGGGCGCTCAATATAAATCTCTTGATCAGCTCTAGGTCGAGACGATGACAACCCGCACTCTTTTAATACTTGTTCAGCCACTAATTCCGGCTTATAGGTATTAACGATTTCAACTAAGTCACAACGACTCTTACAACCGTTAGCTTCAATATCAAAGTCTTGATAGATTTGTTGAATATGCTTTCTTACACTAGAGTCATGAGTGGCATCTAGCACTTTGTATTGGATTTCTTTATCTTTCTTGCCGCCCACCACCGCCTCCAACACTTGTCGCCTTTTCCAAGGCATGGTCTTGAATTTTTCCTGGAAGGCTTCTTTACTAATCATAGGCGATCGCTGCTTGTGCCCTAGGTAGTCCTATAGTTAGTTTAAAGTATTGTTGATGATTTCATCAAGATAGAGACAATAATTTCACGAAGTTTTTTTTAGCAGTGAAAAAATAATCACCGAGATTTTCTTGGAGTTTCACTAATGTGAAGATGTGAAGAGCCGTGAACTAACGTGAAGTTTGTTCGTAAGCATTCAGCTATCAGCTATCAGCTATCAGCTATCAGTTTATGCGCTACGGGCACGCTACGCGAACAGCCAAAGGCCAACGGCTGACCGCTGACCGCTGACTGCTGACGGCTGATAGCTTACCAAAAAAAATTCGGTCAAGTTTTGGTTAAGCAATTCTTGACCGAATTCTAATATATAAGCCATTACAAGTATTGCTGAGCTAATCAGCTGATCAGCTATCAGCTGATTAGCAATCAGTTATCAGCTATCAGCTATTAGCCATTCGCGTAGCGTGGCCAAAGGCCAAGGCTGACGGCTGACCGCTGACGGCTGACGGCTGACCGCTGATCACTGACCGCTGACTGCTGAATGCTTAAGTCAGCAACTGATCCAAAACAACAACATTCCAACTTCTAACTCAGTAAACTAACCTCCACAAAACAAGTTTCACTTATGGTCGCCAGGGCGTCAAAACCCTGTCTTGATGCAGTCGCTCATGGGGGAAACCCCCAAGACCGCGCTGCATCGCTGGCAAATTACTATCCTAGTCTACATAAAAATAGCGAATCAAGCTGCTCATAACCTCACCGGGCTTCCCCGTAGGCTCGGGAGTGCTCCACTCATCGGGGTAGGCGTACTTAAGGCCATAAATGGCAAGAATTGTCTTCCGAACTTGTTCAGGAGAACCAACCAATAAGTGCTTGACTTTCTTACGTTTGCGACCAGGGTTTTCTGGGGTGTTATTGTCATTGGAGTTAGGCGGAATGTTGTTGGTCATGAATCGTGACTCGTGTAAATTGATTATATTATTAATATATTTATAAATTAATCATTTGTCAAGGTATTTAGAGATTTTTTTTTATTACGAAATATGGAGATTGTGGAGAGTGAAATAAATCGTATAATCGTAGGGTGGGCAGTGCTTGATAGCAATTTCAAAGCTTGTAGTAGCTTTAATTGGCACTGCCCACCAGCAGAAAATAAATTGTAAAATATAGTAAAATGAATCGTAAGTTAAAATGAATCGTAGGGTGGGCAGTGTTCCTATATTTTTTTTTAGCTTGTAGTCAGTAAAATGAATCGTAGGGTGGGCAGTGCTTGATAGCAATTTCAAAGCTTGTAGCAGGTTAAATCGGCACTGCCCACCAGCAGAAAATAAATTATAAAATAGTAGTTGTATAAATTTTTGCTAAAATGAATCGTAAGGTGGGCAGTAATCATACCAATTTAAAAGCTTACCATCGGGATTATACTTACTGCCCACCCTACATCAACTACTCTGCCCACCAACAGAAAATTAATTGTAAAATAGAGTAAAATGAATCCTAGGGTGGGCAGTAATCATACTAATTCCAAAGCTTACCATCGGGATTATACTTACTGCCCACCCTACATCAACTTCTCTGCCCACCAACAGAAAATTAATTGTAAGATAGAGTAAAATCAATCGTAAGGTGGGCAGTAATCATACTAATTCCAAAGCTTACCATCGGGATTATACTTACTGCCCACCCTACATCAACTACTACCTATTCCCTAGTTTCACGATTTTTTAGAAAGCAGTGAACAACTAATCACGGAGATATTTTTTGATATTCACCAATAGTAAAAATCGTGAACTAAGTGAACTTTGAAATCACAAATTACTAATATTAATTTATTGAGCCTATAGTTGGAGATAAGAGGGTTACTCAACTAAAGGCTGAATAAATCATGTCTAAATCAAACAAAGAATCTGACCCAGAAACCACCTACTTTAACGAGCGCATTCGTCAAGCCAAGCTTGCCTTTAACTTGCTTGTCGGGGCTACAATTATAAGCGGGATTGTGGGTCTAATCGGGGCAGGATTATTAATGTCCAACAAGCTATCTGATGGAATAGTTACTACCAGTGTGGGATTAGCATCAAGTATGCGTTTTGTTAAGCTAGCTAAGGATGCTAATGACCGGCTAGATGAAGCGATTAGAGAGGCAGAAGAGGAAGATGATAATGAAGAGTCGTAGAGACTAATTATAGCCCAGGGAATAGGAAACTCTGTTCCCTATTCCGGACAACTGTTGGGAAGTCTAATGTATCGCTGCTGGTGTTAGATGCTGCTCATATCCCCGCCAGACACCAACTAATACTCCTTGAACCTGAACATGTTTTGCCATCACTTCTATGGGGTGGTACTTAGCATTAGAGGGTTTGAGAGTAACTTTGTGACCCTTACGATAGAAACGTTTCAAGGTTGTACCATGTCCATCCACCCGTGCCGCGACAATTAAACCATTCTTGATGTCATCGGGATCAGGCACTGGTCGCATAATCACCACATCCCCTTCTGCAATTAAGTCTTCGATCATGCTGTCTCCAGTAACCCGCAGAGCAAAGTTACCTGGTTGGTGGAAGAAGCCAGATATATTCAACTCCTCAACTGTGTCGGTGAAGGGTTCCACTAGGCCCCCGGCTGCGATCGCTCCTAAGACAGGAACTCCCAAATTAGAATGCCGCAGCAGCCTAATCGTCCGGGCTTTTCCTTCCGTCCAATCAATATATCCCTTACTACGCAAATGTTCCAGCCTACTCTGAATCGGTGCTGGTGAGCGCAAGTTCATTGCTCTCATCATTTGCCGGATCGAAGGGGCATGGTGTGACACCCGAATATAATTAACCAGCCAATCGTAGAGTTCTTGTTGAGCAGATGTGAGGTTTTCCATAAGACTCTTGACAAAAAATGGTCGTTCTTAGTGATTGCTCTATAGAACATTGGTACTATCAACTATTGTCATTTGTCCAGAGTATTGTTCGGTTTTGGAGGGTGGTAAGTGTGTTAAGTGTGGGGAGATGGGGAGAAACCGGAGATGGGGAGAAACCGGAGATGGGGAGAAACCGAAGATGGGGAGAAACCGGAGATGGGGAGTCATAGCATTTTTCCTAGCTATGAAGTAAACAGGATTTTTTCCCGATTCCCGATTCCCGATTCCCGATTCCCGATTCCCGTTCCCCTCCTGGGAGGGGTTAGGGGTGGGTTCCGACTCCCGACTCCCGACTCCCTACTCCCGATTCCCGATTCCCTACTCCCGATTCCCTATTCCCTATTCCCTTACCATTCACTCAACCCCTAAAAGACTGACCAGTAAAGCTTTTTGAGCATGTAAACGGTTTTCGGCCTGGTCCCAAACACGCGATCGCGAGCCTTCGATTACCTGGTTTGTAATTTCTTCTCCCCGGTGAGCGGGTAAACAGTGGAGTACAATTGCTGATGGGTCGGCATGGTCTAACAACTGTTGATTAACTTGATAAGGCTCAAAAATTGGAATTCGCTCCTCAGCTGAAGCTTCCTGACCCATACTTGCCCAAACATCAGTATAAATTACTTGAGATTCCTTGGCAGCAGCTATTGGGTCATTGGTAACCATTACTTCTGTGCGGCTAGCTGCGGTTTTCAGGGCAAGCTCACAAATAGCACTATCAGGTTGATAAGCTGGTGGTGTGGCGACTCTGACATTCATTCCCATTAGAGCGCAGCCCAACATTAGTGAATGAGCGACATTATTACCGTCGCCAACATAAGTCAATGTCAAACCAGCCAGTGTTCCAAAGCATTCCTGAATCGTTAACAAATCGGCTAAAATCTGACAGGGATGCTCCCAATCAGTCAAAGCATTAATAATTGGAATCTTGGCATATTCAGCAAAGGTTTCCAACTGTTTTTGCTCAAAGGTACGAATTGCTAGAATATCCAAATACCGATCTAACACTCGCGCTGTATCTACTACCGGTTCTCCACGACCAACTTGGGTGACATTGGGATTTAAGTCAATCACCTGACCGCCTAGTTGGTACATAGCTACGGAAAAACTAACCCGTGTTCGTGTGGAAGCCTTATAAAACAATAATCCCAAAACCTTATTGCACCTAGGATTCCACTGACCTTTTTTTAACTTAGTGGCTTTATCCAATAGTTCCTGAATGTCACTAGCACTGAGGTCTGTGAAGCCTAGAAAATCGCGTCCTTTTAACGTATTCATGTTCTGTATTCAATGAGTAAACTAGTTTCCCATAGCCACAGTTATACACACAATTGCCCAGAAAACAAAGTGTACTATTTACCTGGAATGAGCACCTTATAGCTCCCCAGTTTTTGTTAAGATGCACCATCTTAAGACGCTATCATATTTATCTTAAAAAATCATAGCCATTCTCCCAAAAAAGACTAAAAAACTAGTTAGTCTTTTCTAGGAAAACAACCTTGAATCTTGGCTAGAGTTATTCACTCTACCACAAAATTTCGCTATAACATAATCCCAGTCTATTTAATCTAGCCCTAAATGTCATCAAAAATTGACAAATCCTTATTAAATAATACAAATGTCTGGCCCGATTCAGCACTAGGGAGTGGGGAGTCGGGAGTGGGGAGTCGGGAACAGGTAGTAGCGCTATAGTATTTACATTTGAGATGTGAACAAATAATGAAATGCGTTAGGGAACACAAAACTCCGGATACATAACAATATTAGGTAATACAGCGTTTTTTGTATTAGAAAAAATGACAATCTAGTTTTACAAATCATTTGGAAACCCTATATGTTCAGATTCGCAAAAGGTAAACCACAAACTAGACTAAGATGGCTGCTGCTGAATCTAGGATTGTTGGTCACCCCAGTGATGATTTATGCACCAGTTGAGGCAGCAGAGAAAATCTATATTTCCTATGGTCCAATCGAGTTTTCTCTACCGATCGCAGCTCTAGAAGTTTATGCGACAGTTGGCAAAGTTGAGCCATCCTTAGCTTTCTATGCGGGGTATGTAAAGCCGGAAGAATTCAAACAACTGCGGGAGGTCTTAATCACTCCCATTGATGTCACACCAGTAGCGATCGCTCAATTCCTCTACTCACCTCAAGGGGAAATAATTCTACAACGGGTAGGTGAAGTCATACAAACCAAAGCTCGTCAACCCGGTTTCTATGCCATTCGAGCTGCTTTAATCAAAGCCGCTTTTAAGCCAGAAGGGTTGACGATTTTGAATGTGTTGCAGGAATTTCCGACTTACGGCATTCGGATTAACTCACAACGGGGTTTTGAAATTATTGATGACTTATCGAAGCTGATTCAGCAAACCCAGATCGCCATTGCAGCAGTGGAACAGGCATCAGAGCAGGAAGCCGCAGCCCAGACAGAGCGAGGTTTATCCGATTTTTCCCTAGACTTACGGCAACCCGGTTCAGTCAACTATGCCAAGCAAACCATTACCTTCGATCACCTCAGCCGTCGCCGAGAGTTTCCCGTTGACTTGTATTTGCCAGAGTCCCCAAGGGAAGGGTTAGCACCAGTGATTGTTATTTCCCACGGACTGGGTTCAGAACGGAAGACATTTGAGTACTTAGCCCGTCACCTGGCATCCCATGGATTTGCTGTGGCTGTACCGGAACATCCAGGCAGTAATGCGGATCAAATACAGGCTTTGTTAACTGGTCTTGCCAAAGAGGCAGCTCCACCATCAGAATTTATTAACCGTCCTGTGGATATTAAGTTGTTACTGGATGAACTAGAAAGTTCCTTTAAAGGGCAGTTAAATTTGCAACAGGTGGGAGTATTAGGTCAGTCCTTTGGGGGTTACACATCCTTAGCTCTTGCTGGAGCCGAGATCAATTTTGAGCAATTGCAAAAGGATTGCGCTCCTTTAAATCAGGATACCTTGAATATATCCCTACTACTTCAGTGTCGTGCCTTTGACTTGCCACCACAGGACTATCAGTTATCGGATCAACGGATTAAAGGTGCGATCGCAATTAATCCAATTACTAGCACAGTCTTAGGAAAATCCCAACTTAGCGAAATTCAAGTGCCGCTGATGGTAGTCGCTGGTAGTGGTGATACCATAGCGCCAGCGTTACCAGAACAGATTCAACCCTTTACTTGGCTGACAACTCTACAGAAGTATCTAGTATTGCTCAAGAGAGGAACCCACTTTTCCACCCTCGCCCCATCAGAAGATGATGTCCCCTTACCTGAGGCAGTGGTTGGTCCTGACCCAACTATTGCTCAGGAGTATATGAAGGCATTGAGTTTAGCATTTTTCCAAACCTATATTGCTGGTAAATCAGAGTACCAAGCTTATCTGAGTGCTGCCTATGCTCAATCCCTTAGTCAAGAGCTGATGCCCTTGAGTTTGCTGACAATTCTCGATCCTCTGGTACGGGAAAAAGCGGGGTTGTAAGGTAAGAATTTAGCGGTCAGCGGTCAGCGGTCAGTGGTCAGTGGTCAGTGGTCAGTGGTCAGCTTATTTGATTCAAAAGCTGTTCGATGTAGCCTGCCCTATAGGCATAAGCTAATAGCACCTCAAGTAGCACCATCTGTAGCGCTTAAGCTGGTAGCACCTCAAGTAGCGTGTGCGTAGCACATAAGCTGATAGCTTACTCAATTATTGATTTACAGCCCCACCTTTTGGACTATTTTCCGCTGAGGTCGCAGTCACAGGAGGGTTAGACTGATCAAAATTAGCCAAGTCTTGAAAAGCGTTGGCTAAAACCACTAGGGCTTGTTGGCGGTGCTTAACGCTTTCTTGTACTCCTTGGACTTGTTTTTCTAGTGCTGAAAGTTTTTTTTGGTTAGCTTCTAAGTCAGTTGCCAGATTCGATGGCACTTGGTTTTTAAGTTCAGATAGCTGACGTTCTAGCTGTTGAACTTGTTTTGCTATAGCAATTCTATCTCCCATGAGGTACAAAGGTATCCCCCGTTGGTCCCCCTTTTTAAGGGGGACTTTGAGGTTTATAACTGTACCTCATAAATTCAATCAACGCTATAGTTCTAATTCTCCCTGAGCCTCTTTCAATGACGTAATTTCTGTAGTTAGCTGCTTGAGCTGGGTATAAAAGAAATATCCTGTCCATGCTCCTGCTGCTCCCACCATCAAGATTAAAATCATCCAAATAGCGGTGAAGCGACCCATTTTTTTCTGTAGCTGCTTTGTTTCTTGCTCATGTTTCTTCTTATCGGACATGGCAGTCATTTGAAATTCCACCAATGCTTCAGCGACTTCTTCGATATGTTGCTGTTGGAGATTAGCAAGAGGATTGGCTGGGGTAACAACAGGAAGGGCTGTGTTGGGAAGGGCTTTGTTGTCTATAAAAAAATCGTTGATCGTGCTTTTTTCACTTAGATGATTGTTGTTAGACATGGCCTTGATTAGAAACTGTTTAGTGTTGAGGGTTGATAGCAAAGAGAACAGTGATTAGTTAGTAGGTAGTAGATAGTAGGTAATTTATGATCAACAATGGGCAAAATTAATTGAGTAATACTCTAGTGTTTAGTGTTTAGTGTTTAGTGTTAACCATCAATAATTAATAAAAAAAATACCATTTTAATTGAGTGGTTTTCCAGGAATTTACTGGTGCAAATTGCTGCTGCAACTGCTTGTAAGTCATAGCACCAAGGGGACTGATGGCAGCAATACTACCTCCTAGGATCACAATACTTAAAACCAGCAAGATTTGGAGCCGTTTCACTGAGGCTTCTAGGGCTTGCACCTCCTGTTGCAGCCCATTGATAACTCTAAGTGCTCTGAGGTCAGACCATATACTATCTTCTTGAAGAAATTCGCAATCGCTATTGTTGTCAGTCGTAATCATTGTTTGAATACTCCTTCAATAAAGGTTTCTTGCTACCTTCTAAGTGATTACTGAGTAAGCATTCAGCCGTTGGCCTACGGCCAACGGCTGAGAGCTGAGGGCTGAGAGCTGAGGGCTGAGAGCTGAGGGCTGAGAGCTGAGGGCTGAGAGCTGAGGGCTGAGAGCTGAGGGCTGAGAGCTGAGGGCTGAGAGCTGTTCGCCTAGGGTGCGTGGCACAGGCTTCTAGCCTGTGAAGTAGCGCATATGCTTACATTACTGATCAGCGATCATTAACACAGAGATGATGTTCTGCAGAGAGCTCTGTTTTTCTTTTCTCTCGGATGCAGCGGTTTCTGCTGGTGTTTGGGGTGCAGTTGCTTCTGGTGAACTCGGAGTAGGTTTAGACTGAGAGTTTTCATTACCATCAGTAGCTAGAGATAACAAAGATGCGATCGCTAAAATACTTAGCACCATTGCAAATTGTCTAGTTACCAGTATTGCAACTTGTCTCATGGTATTTTTCTCCTTGAGTTGTATAGACAAAACACGTTGCTCAAATGAGTTAGTGCTTAAGAGCTGTTTCGGCAGATTCTGGTTCAGAACTAGCTTTGAGTGTCTTGTCTTTCTGAGCAGCGTCTGTAGTAGTAGGGGAGTCAGCACTCGGCAACTTTGTCTTTACTTGAACTAGTTTTTCCTTAGCCTGGTCAGTCAGCTGTTTAGTAGTTTGTTGTGCTTGACCAGCAACCTCAGAAAACTTATTTTGCCTATTCTCCGCTACTTTTTTAGTAGTTTCTTGCACTTGAGTGGTGACATCAGAAAGCTTCTGTTGAGCATTACCAGTCACCTGTTTAGCAGTCTGTTGCACTTGAGTAGCAATCTCATAAAACTTCTCTTGGGCATTGCCCGCTACTTTTTTATTGGTCTGTTGTGCTTGACCAGCGACCTCAGAGAGCTTCTGTTGAGCATTACCAGTTAGCTGCTTAGTGGTCTGTTGTGCTTGACCAGCAACTTCAGAGAACTTATTTTGGCTATTCTCCGCTACTTTTTTAGTAGTTTCTTGCACTTGAGTGGTGACATCAGAAAACTTCTCTTGAACATTACCAGTCACCTGTTTAGTAGTCTGTTGCACTTGACCAGCAACCTCAGAAAACTTATTTTGGCTATTCTCCGCTACTTTTTTAGTAGTCTGTTGTACTTGACCAGCAACCTCAGAAAACTTATTTTGGCTATTCTCCGCTACTTTTTTAGTAGTTTCTTGCACTTGAGTGGTGACCTCAGAGAACTTATCTTGAGCATTACCAGTTAGCTCTTTAGTGGTCTGTTGCACTTGACCAGCGACATCAGAGAGCTTCTCTTGGGCATTCCCCGCTACTGTTTTAGCATTTTCTTGGACTTGAGTCGCTAGCCCCTGAGCCCCTTCCATCAGCCCCGCCATATCTTCCTTGGTTTTGGCGTAGTCATCTTTCAAGGATTCAGCCGCCTGAGCAACTTTTTGGTTGATGCCATCGGTATACTGCTCAGCGTTTTGCACCATCGCCTCGATCGCCATCACTCGTTTACCCCCCACACTAGCGATGGCGACAGGGGGAAGTCGGTAGGTGCCATCAGTGACACCACGCCAGCCCTTGGAGCCAAAGATATACTCAACTACCTTTCCAGTTTGGGGGTCGAATCTATAGTCCACCAAAGTACCTGCCTGATTCCCTCCGTCCGTCCACAACTGATGTCCCACAATCGATTCCACTGATGGGGGTTTTTTCGCTGCGGTTTCCGAGTCAAGGTAAACTAGAATGCTGTCGGAGCCAATCGCCTCAATTTCTGCCCAAGTAAATGACCGTTTTTTGCGACCCAGCAGTCCTGACTTGCAAACCAAACCCAAAACTTTATGAGCCATTGGGTCGAGCCACAGCTCAGCTACCCGACCAATTTCTTCAGTGTTTTGGCGATTCAGTACTATCCGGTTGATTACATCACTGTGCTTAATGGCAGTTTCTGATTGTGTGTTCATCAACGTTCTCCTTAGTTTTAAATCAGAGTTTTTAGAGCAAATCTGGTAGCATCGGAGTTGTTAACAACTGGCATTTGCCTCAATTGACTCTTTCGATCTCCTCCTCCCCTCTATAGTCACGACATTAGGCATCAGCTGGTTGTTTAGGCCGAAACAGAGTATTTACTTAGAAATTCGGCTCCTTTGATTAAGCTCTGATGAAAGATTAATCAAACTTTGTGAACAAACTGTGAGGATGCTAGTGGCCTTGGGCGCTAAAAAAGCTTTTGAATGACGGATATCAAAGCAACAACAGAATTCTTCTGTAAGCAGAAAATTGTCAACTGCTTGACCAGATTTGTAAACTATTGGGTTGGTGAAAATTCCTAACTCAAGGTGTAAGCATTCAGCCGTCAGCATTCAGCCGTCAGCTTATTTTATCCAAAAGCTGTTCGGTGTCAGGATAGGCTGAGCCAGCGGTAAACTTTTCAGGACTTACGCATAAAGGCGTTTCTCGTACTTATGAGGTACACTCAATTTTATTCCCCCTACTCCCTACTCCCTACTCCCTGCTCCCTACTCCCTGCTGCCTTGCACTTGCTCCCCCAGCCACTTAGTAATTAGTTCTGGACAATTCTTCTTAAACCAACGCAGAGCAACAACTCTGAAGGCTGGTTTCGACATACGGGCAATTGATTTCATCATCCAGTTGAGGGAGCGAGATTGAAACTTTTTGTTGATCAGGTTGACTGAGCCGACATCGTAGAGGCAATCAAGGATGAGCTTCACGGTAGCTTCTTCCCTCTCTACTAAATGTTCCAGCAGCAGCAGGACATCATGCATACGCTCGTTTTGCATGCGCTCTTCTGCCAAGATTTTCGGCACCTCGACCAATGGTTCGGAAGATGTCATCATACTGGTGGTATCGATACTTGACTGTTCCAGGCTTGGATTCATTCCTGACACCCTAATCAATAATTTACCTATTTTCTAGTAACTATAACCTAGGATTGCGTCAAAATTGAATTGATCAGCATTAGGTACCCTTACACAAGCATTGGAAGAGTTTGCCACGAATCACGATCAAGCCCTTGATCATAGCTAGCGATCGCGCTTTTTTAGTAATCTGATTACTCATCTCATTTTTTCGGATTGCTTCCGGTAGGGGAAAAGAAATATAATCTGAGCATCCTAGTCCCAAGAAAGAGCAGAAGCAAGGATAGCTAATGAATAACCAGCCCATCCTCTCCCCATCATCGTCCATTTACCCTAGATAGCCAGTTAAGTTTGTAATCGCTGACTATCTCTACGGGGTCGGTCTTTCTCTGTAAAGGCTTGCTGAAAATTTAATCACAATTAAATCACAATTAAATCACAATTTAATACTTGATGCGATCGCGAACAGCTCCACTGCGAGGTGTACCTTTTTTATCATTCGCAGCACTTTTTTCCAAAAATTCAATAATCTTCCCCGCCACATCCACCCCAGTCGCCTTTTCAATTCCTTCTAGTCCTGGTGAAGAATTAACTTCCAACACTAGCGGACCATGATTGGAGCGTACCATGTCTACCCCAGCTATGCGTAATCCCATGGCTTTAGCAGCACGAATTGCTGTGCTACGCTCTTCAGGGGTTAACTGGATTTTTTCTGCTGTTCCCCCTCGGTGTAGGTTCGAGCGGAATTCCCCTTCTGCTCCCTGTCGCTTCATTGATGCCACTACCTTACTATCAATCACAAGGCAGCGAATATCCATACCCCCTGCTTCTTTGATAAATTCTTGGACTAAAATATTGGCGTCTAAACAGCGATTGGCTTCAATAACGGACTTGGCAGCTTGATGGGTTTCTGCCAGTACCACCCCAATGCCTTGGGTACCCTCCAATAGTTTAATAACCAAAGGAGCACCACCTACCATCTCGATTAAACCGTCAATATCTTGGGTTGAATGGGCAAAGCCAGTTACGGGCAAACCAATACCTTCACGAGAAAGGATCTGAAGAGAGCGTAGTTGATCACGGGAGCGGGAAATTGCCTGAGTTGGATTAGCACTAAAAACATCCATCACTTCAAACTGCCGTACAACAGCGGTGCCATAGAAGGTCTTTGATGCCCCGATCCGGGGAATAATGGCATCAAAGTTTTCTAAAGGTTTTCCCTGATCTAGCAGAAGTCAGAAGTCATTTGTCATTTGTCAGAAGTCAAACTCTTGCGCTTCTTGATGCAGTCGCTCATGGGGGAAACCCCCAAGACCGCGCTGCATCGCTTACAAAGGGTGTGAGACTTTTGTCATGTCCTAACTGCCCTGGCGACTGCTATACATTACCATTGGCTTGTGAGCTGTAATATTCAGGTAACAGCGCATATAGTCAATCACCCGCATTTCATGACCCCGCTTTTCCCCAGCATCCTTCAACCGTCGGGTAGAATATATAGCAATTATCATAGCTATGAGGTACACAATTTCGGGATTTTAGGGAACAGCGGATCACCGGAACAGCGGATCTGGGAAGAAAGAAGAGGAAATAGGGAATAGGGAATAGGGAATAGGGAATAGGGAATAGGGAATAGGGAATAGGGATGCGCTGCATCAAGAGGTGCGACCCGTGGCGAATTTAATTCGCCAAGTAAGAGCGCACCTAACAGGGAATCAGCTTCCCAGGAGACTGTACCTCATAACTGTGATAAACGCTATAAGGCAGCATTTAGGGATAAGATCGCAATTTTCATTTAGTTTACTCTATATCATCAACGCTATAGAAGAAAAATAACTCTTAGGGGCGCACGGGATGCGCCCCATTGGTGTGTGACCAATTGATTGTAAACGGCAGCAAGTCAGCAGTGCGATTGGCCGTAGGCCACGCTACGCGATGCTCGGTACGAGCCGCTACGCGATCGCATAATTTGATTAAGCGCTGTTTGTTGACACTCAAGCGTCAACAGTTAACGGTCAACACATGTCACTTCAGGCATGGCCTTCCCAGCTCAAATCTACCGACTCAGCGATTACTGGTCGGTCGTAACCGTTTTCATGCATCATCCACATCCCTGTCTTGCCGTCAACAGTATTGCTCCAGAAAATGTCATCGTAAGCATTGTCGTCAAAATCCATAACTCCTTGAATTTTCCAGGTGTTGTCAAAGGGTGCATTATTAACAAATACTGATTCTATGTAATCGGTACCTGCCATGCGCCAGTAGTAAAGATTTTGGTTTTCAGTATTAAGCCAGAGAATATCCGTATTATCATTTCCATCAAAGTCTCCGGCACCAACCATCTTCCATTTACTGTTCGCTGATTCTGATTTGATTAGTACTCCCTGAATCGGCTCAGTGCCATTCATCAGCCAAACTGCATTTTCGCCAGTGGAGTGATTACGCCACAGCAGATCGGTTTGCTGATCACCGTTGAAATCTCCTGTGCCATGGATTTTCCAGTTGAGGTCTGAGACTGGGACGATGGATACTGCTTCTTGGAACTGGGAACCCTTCATTAACCAGATACCAATGTCTCCATTAGCGGTATTGCGCCAAACCAGATCTTTGTGGCTATCACCGTTGAAGTCTCCAGCAGCACGAATCTCCCAGTCACTGTTAACGGATTCCATTTGAATCGTCACTGCCTCATCTAGGTCAGTACCCATTACCCCATGCATCCGCCAAGCTCCCATGGCACCAGTCTGAGAATTATGCCAAAACAGATCCACTTCAGCGGAAGTAAATTCAATGGCGTCAATTCGCCCTAACTCGAAGGTCTCATTATCAAGACTATCTGCCTCTACAACAATTTCGATGCGATCGCCTGGGGCAAGTTGTACATCTTTAAAGATAGGATTTGGATTAGGATCACTATTGCTGAGAGAGTCAGTGAAACCGACATAGTTAAGGGGGTTGGGTCCATCTCCACCAAGGTTTTTCTCCAAAGTATAGGTGTCAATGTCAATACCATTAACCCGTAGTATTAGTTTAGCTTTTCCATCTACTTCATCAAAGTGAGCAATACCGATATGGTATTTGCCAGCAACACCATCACTTTCTGTCCAGTCAATTCTGATTATGCCGTTGGTTTCAATGTCTTGGATTCTGACTGCTTTAGAGCCTGAAGCACTATCATTATCAAAAACCTCGTAATTTTGTAGGGTAACGCGAGTTGAGTTTTCTGCTTCGATTTTCATGGTTGTTTTCCTGTTTTAGATGAAGCGCGTTTTGTTGATTGGTAACTGTTGACAGTAAACTGTCAGCCGTCAGCGGTCAGCGGTCAGCGGTCAGCGGTCAGCTTAAAATAAAATTGAAAATCTGGGGAAAACCCCCATTGCACGTAGCCCATAGGCTGATAGCACCTCAAGTAGCACCTCAAGTAGCGTGCACGTAGCGCATTAGCTGATAGCTGATAGCTTAAATTAACAGCTAATCAACTAGTGGTTTGCTAAAAATACCTTTGGCATAACTGTTAGGAATTGCTCTAAGAATTCCCAATGTATTGAGCAAAACTATTGGTAGAATGCAGTTTTTGGTTTAAATGCAGCCTGGTCTGATCTTGTGTCGATTACACAAGTGTGTCTTTTATGTAGATGGTGGAGATTGCACACTAGATTATTTTCTACCATGATAGATTTTGGATCTGTTTTGAAATTATGTCACTTTAAAAAGTGGCATAGTTAAATGCTATTATAAAAATCAGCTGCTATAATATAGCCGGTTTTAATTCGGTAAGGTATAGGAAAGGGAACAGGGAATAGGGAACTTCGGATCAAAAATTATCACAATTCCTACACGGATTGCTAGAGATTTTTCTTGTTATCCTAGGAAGCGATGCAGAGGTGCGACCCGTGGCGAATTTAATTCGCCAACGGAAAGCGCACCTAAGCGGTCTTGGGGGTTTCCCCCATGAGCGACTGCATCAAGAAAAAACCTTGTCTATTCTGTTAACCCTACAGCATGTCGAATCAGACTTATAACTGGCAGCGATTTTGGTGTTCTCCCTCTGAGCGCTTCGATTTAGGCTATGATGGTTACTTATCCGATCCAGACGTTAAATCGGTCAACGGTTACAATCCCAATCCTAAGTTGGTAACCTTTAGGGAAATTTCTGAAATACCCTGCCTCATACTCCTCGGTGAACCGGGCATCGGCAAGACTCAAGCCATGAAGGAGGAAGAAGATAAGGTGACTGCTGAGCTTGAAAATACAGACGATGAAATTCTGTCACTTGATCTTCGATCAGTTTCTACGGAAGATAAACTCAATAAGAAACTGTTTGAAAGCCCAAAATTTATTAGGTGGCAATCTGGTAGCCATGGCCTTTCGGCCACGCTACGCGAACGGCTCCACATATTTTTAGATAGTCTTGATGAATGCCTTTTACGACTAGAAACAGTGGCAGCAATTTTAGTTGATGAGCTTAAGTATTATAAGGAAGATGTTAACCGTTTAACTCTTCGGATTGCTTGTAGAACAGCTGTCTTACCATCTGTGCTTGAGTCAGAACTAAAGGAAATTTTTGGGGAAGATTCCCTAGGAATATATCAGCTAGTTCCACTTCGTCGTCAAGATGTTGTTAAAGCAGCAGAAGCTAACGGAATTGATCCAGAATCTTTCTTAGAAGAAGTTTCTAGAAAAAACCTCGTCCCCCTAGCTATCAAGCCGATCACCCTAAACTTTCTGATGAAGAGTTACGGTGATCGTGGTCAGTCTCTCGAAAATAAGAGGATTGATGAAATTTATCTTGATGGCTGTCGCTGTTTATGCGAAGAAAGTAATTCTAGCCGTCGTGACTCACGTGCTATGGGTGGTCTCGATCCAGACCAGCGCCTGATCATTGCTGCTCGGATTGCGGCTGTTACAATTTTTGCCAATCGATTTGGTGTTTGTAATGGAACATATGCAGATTGTGCTCCATCTAAAGATGAGCTAGTTCTAATTGAAAATCTCTGCATTGGGGAGGAAGTTGCTAATAGCAAAAATTTTGATATCACTGAACCAGCTATCAAAGAGGTTTTAGATACTGGCTTGTTCTCATCCCGTGGTGAAAAGCTGATAGGGTGGTCTCATCAGACCTATGCTGAGTTTCTAGCAGCATGGTATTTGAAGGAACATAATGTATCTGTGTCCTTATTCCAGAGTCTTTTCTATTTATCTGAGGATGAAGACCCTGAGCAGAAATTGATTCCTCAGCTCCATGAAACTGCTGCATGGTTAGCGACTATGATACCTGAGATACGTGAGGTAATTCTTAGCACTGATCCTGATGTGTTACTTCTGAGCGATCTACCTCCAGATGGTACTGTGCAAGAAGCGGTAGTTTCCTATTTATTGATGCAGTCTGAACAATAAATCTTTGTTGCTCAAAATATTAACTACCGCTTACACGAGAAACTAAAACATCCTAACCTTGCGGAACAGCTTCGTCCATATATTGTGGATGCAAGTAAGCCAAGTGATGCACGAGATACAGCTATCAAGATTGCTGAAGTTTGTGAAGTGAATAAACTCCAAAATGAATTGGTTACGTTAGCAACTGATTCAGAGGAAAAAATTGAACTTAGGATTAGTGCTGTTCAAGCTATTGGGGAGATTGGAGATAAGAATTCAAGACTCAAACTCAAACCGTTAGCCCTTAATCCGCTTCCGGAGGATGAGGACGACAGGCTTAAGGGTTGTTGCCTACAAGCACTGTGTAATAATAAGCGCAATTATTTGACAGATGATGAGTTGTTTGATGCCTTAACTCCTCCAAAAAAAATAAATCTTGTTGATAGCTCTTACCAACGGTTTCTCAAGAATACACTTGTACCAATGCTTCAAGAAAAATGGCGGAGGGAACCAAGATTAAAATCTGATTTTCTAAAAGAAGAGGGTAAGAGTATGAAGCTTTTAAAAGCACTAGTTAATTTAGTGATGATTGAATCGGATCCTCTATTAGAATTTGTATTAAATTTAATAGGAGATATCTACCTAACTCCAAGGCTTGGCTCAAAATCGGATAAATCATATAAATATTTTGCGATTTCCATCTACCGTCAATTGCAGCTAAATAATAAAGAAGAGATTGATTGGATTATTTATAATTATTACATAAATAATAATTATAAAGAGTGTTGTCAAAACTTTAGTTATTTTTTTAGAGGGGGAAAACCACTTTCAAACAAACCTCGGAATAACCGTCCTAAACAAAAATTATTAGACCCACCTCCTAGAGAGAGAGTTATTCTTAGATTGAATGAATTAGAAGATGGTAACTTATCAGCTTGGTGGTGGTTGAATATCGACATGGCTCTTAAGCCAGACAGCCGACACTATTCTAATGAATTTGAACCTGATTTAACTAAGCTTCCAGGGTGGAAAGAGGCTGATGAACCTACTCGCACTAGAATTATTCAAGGTGCCGAAAACTATATTATAAATCAGAAAGAGATAAATACTGATTGGATTGGTAAGAATGAATGTGATCGGCCAGCCTTGGCGGGTTGTAGAGCTTTTCTGTTGCTTCTAAATAAAGCTCCAAAGATTCTTGAAACTATTCCATCTGAGACATGGCGCATTTGGGCACCTGTAATCATCGCTTTTCCTCTTGGAAACCTAGATTCTGACAACTTTTTAGAGTTAGTAAAGATAGTTTACTCAAAGGCTCGTGATCAGGTGTGTAAAACTTTGGATATTCTGATCGATCAAGAAAATCAGCAGTTTGACTCTATATCTAGAATTAGAATATTTAAAAAATGTTGGGATAAACATCTAAGCGATTTTATTTTAGACAAGGCTAAAAATAAATCCATAAAGCCCAGCTGTATGCGGGATCTGTTAGAAGAGCTTCTCAAACATGGCTCGAATGAAGCTAAAGAGAAAGCGAGAGAATATCTCCAAACATTGATATCATTGCCATTGCCTTTGAAGAAAGATGAACGTGACAGAGTCATGATTGCCTTAACATTGCTATTCCGCTACCCAACTGCTGACCGTTGGTCTAGTATATGGTCGATTCTTGAGCAAGAACCAAATCTTGGACGAGACTTGATTGAGTCAGTTGCTTATCGCTATTATTCGTTTCCGGGTCACTTAGAGCTTAATCTTAATGAGAAACAGTTAGCTGATCTATATATGTGGCTGGTTAGGCAATATCCCTATCACGAAGATCCCGATCATAGTAATGGTGTACGTTATAATGTCAGTCCAAGGGATAAGGTGGCTAGATTAAGAGATGACATTCTACGGCAACTGGAAAATTTTGGAACCCCTCAAGCCTGTGATCAATTGGAGCGTATTTTTGGAAAATTTCCTGAACTACGTTGGCTTAAGCAAAGGCTGATATCTGCCAGGGATACCATGCGTCGTAAAACCTGGAATGCACTTGAGCCAAAAGACGTTATTAAGACGATATTATATCATGATCCCATAGTTAGTAAAACTGTGGGAGATAATCAAAGTACATATAATATAGATTTGTATAATGAAGGTGGTAATGTTTCCATCGGAGGAAAAGATATAACCAATATGGTTAAAAAGAAGACTTTCAACACGGATGGTGGCGATGTCATCACCAATTCCAATAACAAGAATAGAGGCAGTGTTAATAACAGCAAAACTATTACTACAAATAAAATCGGAAAAGGGAAACGCAATACTATCAAAGTCACTGACCCTAAAACCAACCCTAGCAGCGGAGATCTATGGAACAAAATCCTTGGGATTATGACAATTGTTGGTGTGGTTGCGGGAGTGATAGGATTATTCGGTAATGGGATATTTAACGAGCAAATAAAAAGATTTTTTAGAATAGATCAGCAGCCGTCACTGTCACCAACGCCAACTGTTCCATCTCCTTCTTCAACTCAATCTAGTGAATAGCGATAATCTATAGCAAAGGGAGTAGGGAGTAGGGAGTAGGGAGCAGTGAAGTCATAAAATGTAAGAGGGTAAAAATAATGTCTACCTGATTAGACTAGAAACCGCTCTAGTCTGATAGAAAAAGCTTTTTGATTTTTGAATGCTATACTAGCATAATTAATAATATTTACTTATAGCGTTTCTTGCATTTATAAAGTACGGTTATCAACCTCAAAGTCCCCCTTTTTAAGGGGGATTTAGGGGGATCCCTTTGTAGCTCATGGGATAGAAAATGGCTATATAGCGTTTTTAATAGCTATGAGGTACAGAGATTTTTTCCTTATTACCTATTCCCTACTCCCTACTCCCTACTCCCTACTCCCTACTCCCTGTTCCCTGTTCCCTACTCCCTGCTCCCTACTCCCTGCTCCCTTTACCATAGTTTACAAAACTTTACAAATCTCATCACCAAAATATCCGGGTTAACAAAATAAATTCTGCAAAGCTTACTAGACTAAAGTGCTGTCTATAGCGTTTCTCGATCAGATGTAAACCTAGGAGGTCTTTTTTTATTGTCGAATAAAACTCCCGATCTCTTCCCCCTCTTGCCTCCTCCCCTGATTGAGGGCGGTTAGGGGGAATTCCTCTTGCCTCTTGCCTTTTGCAGCAAGAAGCGTGTTTGCAACCTAGATACAAACGCTATATGCCTGACCCCTCAACTCTCCTACTACTAGCCTACAGCCACTGCAAAAATGCCACTGCTAGTCTTAACTACAGTCACAGCAGTATCTGCATGCCCACTGAGAAGCTCAACCAAGCCCCTGGGCAGTGGAAACCCCCCAATAGCATCAGTGCTCCAGAAGCGATCGCATTTGCTCAAAACTCTCGATTCAGTAATCTCAAAACAGTCCAGGGAAGGTATTCAGAAGAAATAGCCTTGCCCCCAACAGTGCGTTTGGGTAGCCAAGGGGAAGTTGTGACTAGACTACAAACTATACTGCAACAGTTGGGATACTACCAACAGCCAGTGGATGGTGTATACGGCTCCAATACCTTTGCTGCTGTCTCTACATTCCAGCAAGCACTAGGGTTGAATGCGGATGGTATAGTTGGACCAATAACCTGGATAACTCTACAACAATTGCACTCAGAATTTTTATCTGCTCAAGAGAGGGAGTTGATCGAGATTTCCCCAAATCAGCCAGAAACTAGAGGGGAACTCCAGGATACTATCATTGATAATTTTATTTCAACAGCAGAGTCTCCCTTAGCAAATCAATCGGTTAGTTCAACCCCCTTGAACGCCCTCTCCAATAAACCACTATACCTATGGTTGTTTGGCTGGGCAGTGGTATCTCTTGGAGGATGGGGAGTAATTGTACTACAGATAAACTATCATCGGCTTCCGATTCGGCTGAGGATAGGAAAATCCTCTACAAAAACAGGGCAACCTGACAATATTGTGCCCATAGAAGATAGCGAATCAAACATCTATTCAATGGATGATTTGCTAACTACCATCAGTGAGAGCGAGATAGACCAATCCTCAACCCCTGAAACAGTCTCTGAAACTGATGCTATAGAGGAAACTGTAGAGCAAAACAATCAAGACTTAAGCTTAGGGAAGTATGGTCTACTTCTGTTCACCAGCCCAGTGGCAACAAGCCCTAATAGTTTACCGATACAAGTTGAGGATAGTAAGGAAAATACAGCTAAGCTAAACTTGGCTAAATCCTCTACGTTGTTCTTGCCCTTAGATCAGATTAAATTTAAACAATCACCACCATCGATCGGTGAAGAGAATCTATCTTTCTCAGCTGTTTTGGAATCTCCTGCGGAAGGTCTCTACAGTTTTACCCACCCTTCTATATCGTCCGTTATTCAAGAATTGACCAACAGTGACTTAGTCGAAGTCGAAGCAGCTAAGGGGCGGATTCAACCTCTCAATAACTTCTTTACTGACCTGTATCGCCTTGCTCAAAACGCTAGCTTAGCTAACCAAAACCATCACCAAGATACCAGCACAAGTCAGGAAAATGTCCGCCGAACAGCCCAAAAGTCTGACCAAGCTGATCAACCTATCCCTGAGCAGATGAAACCAGGAACTGTAGTTGGTATCCTATCCCCGACTAACCCAAAAACAGGAGAACGGTATACCTACTCATTAATTGATGATGCTGGCGGGCGGTTTATGTTGACGGAGAATAAACTGGCTCTTACCGAGCAAAGCTTGATGAATTTCAAAACAGACACCAGCCATACCGTGATTGTCCGTCGCACTGATTCCAAAGGTATCTATGTTGATAAATCCTTTACTCTGCGTTTGAAGGCTGAGAACGAGTCAGCACCTCCTCAGCCCCCGGTTGAAAGCCAGAAGAAGGTATCCACTGAAACGCGATCGCTTACCAGTGTCAGCAGTTAATCAATTCAGGACTGACCGAGTAAGCCTACAGTTACAGGTAACTCTCAACTGATGGCACCAGCAGCAAAGATTGACCTTTGGTCACGCTACGCGATGAAGCGAAGCTTCCGCTAAAAGCGATTGGCCGTAGGCCACGCTACGCGAACGCAAATTTCTCAAAAGTGCATAAATTTGATAGGGTACCTAAATCAATTGTGATAATTTTTAATCTGAAGTTCCCTACTCCCTACTCCCTACTCCCTACTCCCTACTCCCTACTCCCTACTCCCTACTCCCTTTGCTATACATAGGTTTAGCTTAGCCGGATGCTACAAGTCGGGCATCAGCCATTTTTCTTCGGGTCTTGCCAAGATAAGCTAGAATTATTAAGAAATCTTTAGAAAAAATTTTAACTGCTGCTACCTATTTCCAGGCGCTGGTATGACTCTCCCAATTCGCAACGTTGCTATTATCGCTCACGTCGATCACGGCAAAACTACCCTAGTTGACGCTCTACTCAAACAATCCGGTATCTTCCGCGAAGGGGAAGACATTCCAGACTGCGTGATGGACTCCAACGATTTAGAGCGGGAGCGGGGTATTACTATTCTTTCTAAGAATACCGCCGTTCGGTACAAAGACATCCTAATTAATATTGTTGATACTCCCGGTCACGCTGACTTTGGTGGAGAAGTAGAGCGGGTATTGGGTATGGTGGATGGCTGCATCCTAATTGTGGATGCGAATGAAGGACCAATGCCTCAAACCCGATTTGTCCTGAAAAAAGCTCTGGAAAAAGGACTGCGCCCGATTGTAGTGGTCAATAAAATTGACCGACCCCAAGCCGACCCTTATGGTGCCATCGACAAAGTCCTGGATCTGTTCCTAGAATTAGGAGCAGACGATGACCAGTGTGAGTTTCCCTACCTATTTGCCTCCGGTCTACAAGGCTACGCCAAAGAAGATTTGGATGCAGAAGCGGTAGATATGCAGGCACTGTTTGAAGCAATTTTGCATCATGTTCCGCCACCAGTAGGAGACCCTGCTAAGCCCCTACAACTACAAGTCACCACCTTGGACTATTCTGAGTACCTAGGTCGGATTGTGATTGGCAGAATTCACAACGGAACCATTAAGGCCAGTCAACAAGCTGCTTTAGTTAAGGATACTGGGGACATAGTTCAGGCAAAAGTTACCAAGTTGATGGGATTTGAAGGACTCAAGCGAGTTGACCTAAAAGAAGCATCAGCTGGTTATATCGTGGCAGTAGCTGGGTTTGCTGATGCCAATATTGGTGAAACCATTACTTGTCCCAATGAACCCCAAGCCTTACCCCTAATTAAGGTAGATGAGCCTACCTTGCAAATGACCTTCTGCGTGAATGATTCGCCCTTTGCCGGTAAGGAAGGGGACTTTGTAACGTCGCGACAATTACGCGATCGCTTATTCCGAGAATTAGAAACAAACGTAGCACTACGGGTAGAACCCACTGACTCCCCCGATAAATTCCTAGTATCTGGTCGTGGAGAGCTACACCTGGGTATTCTGATCGAAACCATGCGTCGCCAAGGATATGAGTTCCAAGTTTCCCAACCCCAAGTGATCTACCGGGAAGTCAATGGTCAACCTTGTGAACCCTTTGAATATCTAGTGCTAGATGTACCAGAAGAAGCGGTTGGTAGCTGTATCGAGCGTTTGGGACAGCGCAAAGGGGAAATGCAAGATATGCAAGTAGGTGCCAATGGTCGCACCCAAATCGATTTTGTGATTCCTGCCCGTGGCTTAGTCGGTTTCCGGGGGGACTTCCTTCGCCTGACCAAAGGTGAAGGTATCATGAATCATAGCTTCCTAGAATATCGTCCCATGACTGGGGAATTAGAGACTCGCCGCAATGGAGTAATTGTAGCCTTTGAAGAAGGGATGGCTACCTTCTATGCCCTTAAAAATGGAGAAGACCGTGGTGTATTCTTTATTAAACCAGGCACCAAGGTTTACAAAAACATGATTATTGGGGAACACAATCGTCCTCAGGATTTAGATCTAAATGTCTGTAAAACTAAGCAGTTAACTAACCATCGTTCCGCGACTGGGGATGAATTAGTGCAGTTACAAGCCCCAGTGGAGATGAGTTTGGAACGGGCTTTGGAGTATATTGGACCCGATGAACTGGTAGAGATTACACCTCAGTCAGTTCGTTTGCGGAAGCTGTCTAAGAAGAAGTTGGCGAAGCAAGGTAAAAGGTAAGAATTAAGAATGTAGAATTAAGAATGTAGAATGTAGAATTGGGAATTAAGAATGTAGAATTGGGAATTAAGAATGTAGAATTGGGAATTAAGAATGTAGAATTGGGAATTTAGAATTTAGAATTTAGAATTGGGAATTCACCATTCTGCCTTCTGCCTTCTGCCTTCTGCCTTCTGCCTTCTGCCTTCTGCATTCTTCATTCTGCATTCTGCATTCTTCATTCTTCATTCTTCATTCTAAATTCTGCATTCTAAATGCTACATTCTAAATTCTTCATTCTTAATTCTAAATTCTGACAGACAACCTCCTAACCTTCATTCATCCAATCACGAGCCGAGGCGGAAGCATCTATACCACCAGTGCGCATCTGGCGTATCAAAGCCTGGGGATCAGGAGACACTTTAAGGGCTTCGGTGGGTGTGATTTTTTCATCAATTAGGTAGTTGTAGAGAGCCTGATTCATCACTTGCATCCCTTCAATGGTTTCAGTTTCCATCAGTCGGAACACATCCACATCTTCTCCCTTAAGCAGGTAATCCTGTACAGTTGGGGTATTGATTAAAATGTCATGAACCGCAATCCGACCCTTATCGATGGTTGGTACTAAGAGTTGGGCAATAACTGCCAACAGGGACTCAGCAATCTGGATGCGGATCGCTGACTGTTCATCAGGATTGTAGAGATTCAACAGACGGTTAATACTGCTGATGGCATTGCGAGTGTGTAGAGTACCCAAGACCAGATGACCGGTTTGGGCAGCTTGCAGGGCAGTATCAACTGTGATGCGATCGCGCATTTCCCCAATTAGAATTATATCGGGATCCTCCCGTAACACAGACCGCAGAGCGTGGTGAAACTCATGGGTGTGCAATCCCACTTCTCGCTGACTAATCAGGCACTTTCGGGAGCGGTGGACATATTCAACCGGGTCTTCAATCGTAACAATATGTTTGTACTCTGTTTCATTGAGATGGCGAATCATAGCCGCAAGAGTGGTTGATTTACCTGATCCTGTCGGACCGGTAATTAAAATAATTCCCTGACCCCTGCTAACTATTTTTTTGAAAACTTGCGGTAGAGTTAAATCATCGATTGAAGGAACATCAAGGCTGATTAATCGCAGCACAATGGCTCCGCCGTTTAGGGAGTCAAAACAATTCACCCGACAGCGCACTAAGCCAGGGTAAAAAATAGCAGTATCCAGTTCTTTGGCTTCAGCAAACTGCTTCCTCTGAGCCGGAGTGAGAATCTCATTGAGGTATGCCTCAAAGACTTCCACTGTGACCTTGGTATGACGTTTAGCCACATACATCTTGCCCCGAATCCTAAATCTGGGGACCTGTCCCACTCGAATATGAATGTCAGAAGCTTTGTGACCATGAGCCTCTGCGACGATTTGCTCGATAGAAGGGGAATGACTAAGGTTCTGGTTAAGTTCTACTACTGGTTTAAGTGGTGATGGGAAAGTTTGAGGCTCTTGATCAATTTGCACTCCTACACCAGAATTCGTGTTCTTCATAATATGATGTACCTAGGGATACCCTTGCTGGACTGATCGGGTCGGGGCGTTGATGTTTGCTGATCTTCTTGTTGGCAGTTAATTTCGGTTGCTTGTGATCCAACCAAAGAACAACCCTAGAGAAATTTTACTTTATATAAAAAGTTTTCACACTAATCCAGCTAGGTTTTTGATATTGCTGTCAGACATCACCTAGATCTGATCTAATTAAATTTTATAATATATAGCCTTAGGTAGCAGAACTTAAGCGTAAGTATTCAGCTATCAGCGGTCAGCCGTGAGCTTTTAGCTCACGCTAAGCGAACAGCGGTCAGCTGACGTAACTCAGATTAAAGCAATGCTTACCTGTTGTCTTGATGCCAAGCGTGAGTGGGGTAAACCCCCGCAGGTCGGTAATGGTGCGTTTACAGTCGTCGAATTAAATTCGCCACGGGTCGCACCTCTGCATAGCTGATTCAATAGCACCATCTGTAGCACCATCTGTAGCGCATTAGCTGATAGCTAGCTGATAGCTGACGGCTAAATGCTTACGGCAGAAGGTAGAAGGCAGAAGGGACGAGAGTTGGAGCTAGTTTTTAAAAAGTCCAGTGATTTTACGAATAATTAATTGCTTTAGTTAAGTTAAAGGAGTTAATTTAAACTAGCTAATTGAGCTGATGGAGTTAATGTTATAAAACGGTTTACTGGACAATATATTTTGATTTTGATATTTTTAGCGGTATAATCCATAATATCCCATAGCTTTAATCCCATCAAACCTTTAAGTTAACCCAAACCCAGTTCCCGTTTGAGCAGATTAATCGATTTGCTACCAATATAGTTTTCACAACGGATCACCTTGGGTGGTCGAATAATATCTTCACGAGCGGCTAATATGGCATCTTTAACACTTTGATAACTTGCCTGATCGCTAATAATTATCTGGGAACTGCGAACCAGAGCTTTTAGTTTGTAGTTGTCCTTGATCTGAGCCGTCATCACTAACAACTCATCTCCCCGTAGACTATGGATAATAATTTCTACTATTTTTAAAATCCCAGAACTGATGCTAACCACTCCTAAACGGCTACCTTTGGAGAGATTCTTAATTAGCTTAAGTTCTGGCTCATAGTCATAAATATCAACAGGGATGACACGGACAGATTTAGGGGCAACAATCGCTTCTGCTTTACCGATAAAATAGCGACTAGTAACTACTGTAGCCGAGTGAGTTTGATCCAAAGCTTCTGAGAGTTCTTCCATTGGCACCAACTGCACCGGGATTCCCAAGGATTGTTCTAACTCCTGCACCATCAATTCTCCAGCACCAAGATCTCGTGACTCTACTGTCACCAGTACCCTAGCGCTACACCGTAACCGCCAGTCAATCTCCGACAAAAATAGTTCCCTAGCTTGGTTAAGGGAGCAACCTTGTCCGAGAAGTTGATTGAGGCTATCTTGAACAACCTTGTAAGCTTCGGGGGAAAACTGGTTAAGAATGCCAACCTGACGTCGATTACCCCCTTCATGACCCTGTGCCTTAACATAAATGCCTGACCCAGCATGGGACTCTACTAGTCCTGTTTCTTCTAACTGCCGATATACCTTGCTGATGGTATTGCGGTGCAAACCCGTCTCCATGGCTAGCTGACGAGTACTGGGCAGTTTATGACCTGGGGAATATTGTCGGGATGCGATCGCAAACTGAATTTGGTCAAATAGCTGCTTCGAGGCAGGTATTTCACTATCTTGTTGAATATGATACTGAACCATTACAGAGTCTCCAAAATCCCCTGTTTATCACTATTATATGGTAAATTTTAGATTTTAAACTTTTCGGTCAAATTTTGCTATCCACTTCAGCTATAATGTAAGCATTCAGCTATCAGCCAAAGGTCAGCGGTCAGCGGTCAGCCGTCAGCTTAAAATAAACTTCATTTGGAATAATTTAATAGTTCTAGATTTGAAGCAATTCAAAGTCTCGGTAGTAAGCATTCAGCCGTCAGCTGATAGCTGATAGCACCATCTGTAGCAACTCAATTAGAGCATTAGCTGATAGCTGATATAGCTGTTTTTAATCTAGTCAGGTACAAGTTTTTGGGTTTTAGGGAGCAGGGACTGAGGCCGTAGGCCACGCGGGGCGCGTTCGGAGCAGGGACTGAGGCCGTAGGCCACGCGGGGCGCGTTCGGAGCAGGGAAGAGGGAAGAGGGAAGAGGAACCCACCCCTAACCCCTCCCAGGAGGGGAAGAGGGAAGAGGTAAAAAAATAAAATATGTGTACCTCATGAGGATAAAAAGCGCTATAGCTGATAGCACCATCTGTAGCACCATCTGTAGCCCATAAGCTGATAGCTGATAGCTGATAGCTGATAGCTGATAGCTGATAGCTGATAGCTGATAGCTGATAGCTGATAGCTGATAGCTGATAGCTGATAGCTGATAGCTGATAGCTGAAAAAAAATCAGCCAATTATAACGGATTTAGCTCCCAAATAATTAAATCAATAAAAATCAATAAAAATCAATAAAAATTAATAGATGGTAAAGTAATAATCTGGACTATCCTGAACTCTCCAATTAAGTAAACTAGTTAATAAACTTATTATTTATTTATTAAATACAGGTATAATTTAGAGTTAAGCTACTGCTGTAGAATTGGCGCTGAATTCAGAAAGCCAAGAAAACCTTTAGCTTAGCATCTATAACTGCCAAGCAAGAGCTTCACATCCTTCCAAATCGATTATGACACATAGGGAAATTCGTAGCATTACCGTCAAGGTGGTCAATGGTGATCTAGACATAGCAGCTTACCTGGCAATGCCGGTGGCAGAAACACCTCTTCCTGGAATTGTGGTGCTGCAAGAAATTTTTGGGGTGAATGGCCATATCCGGGATATCACAGAACGGTTTGCCAAAGAAGGCTATGTTGCGATCGCTCCCGCACTCTATCAACGCCTTGCTCCAGGCTTTGAGACAGGTTACACCATTGAAGACATTAACATTGGCAAGGAATACAAGGAACAAACCAGAGCAGCGGAACTCCTGGGAGACATCCAAGGGGCCATCGGTTACCTGAGGAGTCAAACCCCTGTGCAAGATAACCCCATCGGCTCTATTGGCTTTTGTTTCGGGGGTCATGTTGCCTATCTGGCTGCTACCTTACCCGATATTAAAGCTACTGCTTCGTTCTATGGTGCTGGGATTACTACCATGACTCCTGGCGGTGGTGAACCAACGATTACTCGCACACCAGAGATTAACGGTACACTCTATGGTTTCTTTGGGATGGAAGATGCTAGCATTCCAGCAGAAGAGGTTGATCAGATTGAGGCTGCTCTTGAGAAAAATAAAATTAATTATCGTGTCTTTCGTTACGATGGAGCAGACCACGGATTTTTCTGTGACCAACGGGCTAGCTACAATGAAAAAGCAGCTACTGATGCTTGGCAAAACGTTTTGCAGCTGTTTAGGGAAAAACTTGACTAAACTGTCACCGGCTCCCAACTTTTTAAGCAGCTGCTCCTATATCAGAAATCATTACTGATTTTAAACCGTTAATCATCATGAATTCAAAATCAACCTCTTCGACCACCAGCAATTCATCCTTTTCTATGGATGATTTTGCTCAAGCCCTAGAAGAATACGACTATGAGTTTAAACAGGGACAGGTGGTACGTGGCAGAGTACATAACTACGAAAGCGATGGTGCTTATGTAGACATCGGTGGTAAGTCCCTGGCTTATCTACCAATTAGTGAAGTTTCCTTAGAATCGGATCTGGATTGGTCGGAAGTACTGCCCTTGAATGAGGAAATGGATTTCCTGATTATTCGGGAGCAAAATGCTGATGGTCAAGTTACCCTTTCCCGGCGTCAGCTGGAGATTAAGCAAGTTTGGGATGGGTTAGTTGAACTCCAAGAGAATGGAAAATCATTAGATGTCCGGGTTTCTGGAGTGAATAAAGGTGGTGTCACCGTGGATGTGCGGGGATTGCGGGGATTCATTCCGCGATCGCACTTGAGTCAGCACGACAATCTAGATTCCTTGATTGGTCAGAAACTAACAGTCAATTTCCTAGAAGCTGATCGCGATCGCAAGAAGCTAGTGCTTTCTCAGCGGGAAGCTGTGCGTGCTGCTACTTTCTCTGAGCTAGAAGTGGGACAATTAGTGGAAGGTAAAGTAGCTGCGATCAAGCCCTTTGGTGTGTTTGTGGACTTTAATCAAACCAATGGCTTGCTGCACATTAAGCAAGTAAGCCAAAGTTTCGTTGAAGACCTCTCCAAAGTGTTTGAAATCGGTCAAGTGATCCAGGTAATGATTATTAACTTGGATGAAGGCAAAGGTCGTATTTCTATGTCTACCAGGGTTTTAGAAAATTACCCAGGAGAAATGCTCGAAAAGATGGCAGAGGTAATGGCTAGTGCTCCAGCTCGTGCTGAACGTGCTAGGCAAAAACTATTACAAGCATAAGTTAGGTCGTTTGAATCGATCATGTTTTTTGTTTCTTGTTGACTGTTGACTGTTATAGCGCTACGCTTAGCGTCAGAAATTAGAAGTCAGAAGTCAAAGGTGCGCTTACAGTCGTCGAATTAAATTCGCCACGGGTCGCACCTAAAAGTAAGCGATTACTTAAGTTTCGGAGTTTAGGAATGTCAAACATCTGAATGCGTAGTGCTATAACTGTTGACTGTTGACTGTTGACTGTTGACTGTTGACTGTTGACTGTTGACTGTTGACTGTAAACCGTGAACCGTGAACTAAAATACCTCATGAATCAAAACAATAGCCCAATGCATACCCTTACCGTAGATATTGGTGGCAGTGGCGTTAAGGTGATGGTATTAGATGAAGTGGGTAATCCCATCACCGAACGTAGTCGCTTAGAAACACCCCAACCTCCTAAGCCGGATGCTATCATTCATGCGATCGCATCCCTAGCTCTCGGACAAGGGGATTTTGAACGGGTATCGGTGGGATTTCCTGGAGTGGTTCGCAATGGGATAACCTATACGGCGGTAAACCTCGATCCTGATTGGCAGGGATTTGATCTGGCTACTACCCTATCTCAACGCTTAGGCAAACCGGTGCGGGTAGCTAATGATGCCGATGTCCAAGGATTAGGAGCAATTACTGGCAAGGGAGTGGAATTGACGATTACCCTAGGCACAGGGTTTGGTTCTGCTTTATTTGTGGATGGCAAGCTGGTGCCAAATCTGGAAATGGGACACCATCCTTTTCGTAAAGGGGAAACCTACGAAGAACAGTTGGGGCGAGCGGCTTTAGAGAAAGACGGTAAGAAGAAATGGAATAATCGGCTCCAAAAAGCGATCGCATGCCTGGAGCGTTTGTTTAATTATAATTACCTTTACATTGGTGGTGGTGAAGCCAAAAAAATTAACTTTGAGCTACCCCCCAATGTAAAAGTAGTGCCCAATGTCGCTGGGTTATTGGGGGGTATTGCTTTGTGGCGGGATTAGAAAAAGCCGTGAAATACTATAGCGCTAAGCTATCAGCTATCAGCTATCAGCTATCAGCTATCAGCTATCAGCATATGCTTATGATGGACTTTTCCCCAGATTTTCAATTCTCATTAATCTCGAACTATTAAATTCTATCATTTGCGCATTGCGCACGCTACTTGAGATGCGCACGCTACGCTGGGTTTATTTTAAGCATTAGGCTGACCGCTGACCGCTGACCGCTGAATGCTTACTACTAGATTGCTGGGCTATAGCTTGTCCTGCATAAACCTGTGTGACAAATTCCCGAATTTTCTGCTGATATTCGGCAGTAGCAACAGTTGTCAAATCATTGTGAGCTGCATCAGGAACTAGCCAAAGCTGTTTAGGAACTGTAGCAGCATCGAACAAGACTTGACTCATCCTAGCAGGAACTGTGGTATCACTAGTGCCATGGATTAAGAATATAGGTGTTTGGAGTGACTTGATTTTACTAATTGAGTCAAACCGCTGGGTAAGCAGAAGATCGATCGGCAAGAAACCATATTTTCCCTGATAATCTGCCATATCCCGCATGGAAGTAAATGAGCCTTCCAAAATCAACCCTGCCATGTCTGGGTTACGCACCGCTAGATCAATCCCGATTGCTCCCCCTATGGAATAACCATAGACAAAAATATCTTGGGGATTGATGCCTCGTTGTTGGACTAGATAATCCCAAGCCACTTGAGCATCTTGATAAACTTGGGATTCCCTAGGAAATTTACCGTCGCTGCGACCATAGCCTCGGTAGTCAATCAGCAGCAGGGATAAACCTAGCTGATGTAACCGTTGGGCTATTTCAAGATATGACCCAATATTACAGGCATTACCGTGCAGATATAGCATCACCTTACTTTCTGGTGAGTCAGAGGGAATCCACCAGCTATGGATTTTATCAATTTTACCCTTATTGGATATTGGTAACCAAAGCTCTTCGTAAGGCAAACCAAAGTCAGCTGGTGTATTTTCAATCACTGAAGCCGGACAAAACATTAGCCGATGTTGCAACAGCAACACTGAGGTACAGACTAAGGCGTAAGCGATCGCTATAAATCCTGCAACAATCAACATAATCAATGATCTTCATAGTTCATCCTTCATCCTTGAAAACCGGTTGGCTTAGATGCCATTCGGTTGCTTGTTCATAAGCATAACCTACTTGAAATAGCTGGTCTTCCCGCAATACATTACTAATCAACTGCATCCCAATTGGTAATCCCTGTTCATCAAAGCCACAGGGTATACTCATCCCTGGTAACCCAGCCAGGTTAACTGGAATAGTCATCAGGTCAGTCAGATACATACTTAAGGGGTCTTCTGTCTTTTCCCCAGCTTTAAATGCTGTGGAGGGAGCTGTGGGACAGACTAGCACATCGACCTTGTCAAAGGCTGCTTCAAAATCCTGTTTAATCAGAGTACGAACTTTTTGGGCTTTGAGATAATAGGCATCATAGTAACCAGCGGATAGGGCATAGGTTCCTAGCATAATCCGGCGCTTGACTTCTGCACCGAACCCTTCAGCACGGGTTTTGGTGTACATAGAAAGGAGATTGTCAGCATCTGATGCCCGTAAGCCATATTTAACGCCATCGTAGCGAGCTAGATTTGCTGATGCTTCTGACGGAGCAATGATGTAGTAGCAAGGCAAACCATACCGGAATCGAGCACAGGAAATTTCCTGAATCTCAGCACCTAAGTCTTTGAGCTGATCAATCGCTTTAGTGACTGCTTTCTCTACTACTGGGTCTAAGCCTTCACCAAAAGTTTCTGTAATAATACCAATCTTAACTTTACCGTTGGATTTTAGGTCTGGTTGCAGGAATTGGGTATAGTCGGGAATGTCTACTTTGAGGCTGGTCGCGTCATTGGGGTCATATCCTGCGATCGCATTCAGTAAAATAGCGGCATCTTCTACAGTGCGAGCAAATGGTCCAATTTGATCTAAGGACGATGCGAATGCCACTAAACCATAGCGCGATACTAAACCATAGGTCGGTTTCATGCCAACTACTCCACAGTAAGAAGCCGGTTGACGAATAGAACCACCGGTATCAGAACCCAGAGCAATAGGACATTCCCCAGAAGCTACGGCTGCCGCTGAGCCCCCGGAGGAGCCGCCGGGGACATGGGATAAATTCCAAGGGTTTTTAGTAAGTTGAAAAGCCGAGTTTTCCGTAGAACTCCCCATGGCAAATTCATCCAAGTTGGTTTTACCTACCATTACTGCCCCAGCATCTTTGAGTTTTTGGGTCACTGTTGACTCGTAGGGTGGGACAAACTTGGCCAGAATCCGGGAGCCGCAGGTGGTCGGAATCCCTTGGGTACACATATTGTCTTTGATGCCAATGGGTATACCGGCCAAGGTACCGAGCTCTTCACCAGCTGCGATTTTCGCATCTACTTGACTGGCCTGTTCTAAAGCATAGTCTGAGGTGATGTGGAGGAAGCTTTGGACTTGAGGCTCTAGGGCTTGAATCTTATCTAGGGCTTCTTGGGTGATTTCTACAGCTGAGCGTTCTTTGTTGATTAGCTGTTGATGCAACTCGCGGACCGTGTCCATGCTTACTACCTTTACTGACTTAACCATTTCAACTCTAGTATTCTGACAAAAAATTCCGTGCTTAGGGGTTTGGGCTCAGGCTTTAGGAAAGGGAGTCGGGAGTCGGGAGTCGGGAGTAGGGAGCAGGGAGTTGCGTAGGGTGCGTTAGGGGGGCCTTCATGTTTGGCCTCGTAGCCAGGGTTAGGTTGCTGCCCGTAACGCACCACTGCTGGGTCAAACAACTTTTAGAAGATGCACCCGATTTTGATTCAGGGAAATTGGGCGCGATGTTCCTTGGCCTTTCGGCCACGCTACGCGAACGGAACCGCTTCGCGAACGCATTATCTCCAGCACAACCGGTAGAGTTTTCTTCCTGGTCTAGTTCACAACTACATTATTAGAATTAGTAAGCCTATCTGGAATGATAGAAACAATCTTGTTTCCCGATTCCCGATTCCCGATTCCCGATTCCCAATTCCCGATTCCCTTTGCTATTAAAAATCCTATACAATTATTATTTATTTAATTCAATATAAATCATACGAGTTCGGATTGTAATTCCTTGGGTGGGAGAAGTCCAACCTACAATAAAATAATCTTCGATGGCATTGTCGATGGCAACTTTAGAGTGGTCATAAACTGGTATACCAACCTTTTTAATATATTCCTATGTTGTTTCATCAAGGCTAATAATAATCGTTTTGCAAGCAATCCGATTCATCTGCTTAATAGCTGTTGCCACGTCTTCCACAAACAGTAATGAACTTAAACAAAAAACAAAATCGGAGGAATTGCTATCAATTTCAGCGAGGGCTGTTTCAATGGGCTTGTGGATAGTTTTATACCCCCTTTGAGCCGCATAATCCAGCATCTTACTTGAAATATCAATTCCTGTATAGTCAAACTCCCCTTGCAACAATTCACTTAGGATACCTGTCCCACAAGCAATATCTAAAACACTGCCTTGATGGTGATTATGTCCATGGAATATTTTAACCGCTTCATTGACATACTGTACATTAGAACTGGGTGCCTTTAACACTTCGTCATATTTCGCAGCAAATTTATCATAATAGTCTTCAGCGCCAATTTTTGTTGTTGACATGATTAATCTTTATAAATTTAGATATATTATAAAGATTAATTATAGCATTGATCAATGGCTTTAGGTAACATGTAATCGGTAATTGGTAATCGATAATCGGTAATCGCTAAACAAAAAAATCCTGTATAAATTATCATTACTATGATCAAGGCTATAAATGGCATATTATCCATTTGAAAAAGTGGCGATAATGGGATACTTTACCTCACGATTATTCTCCAGCTTCGACAGTATAATTTTATATTCGCCGGTGAAGTGTTATACTACCGAAGGTCATAAACTCAGCTCATTAACAATCAGAACCAGTCCCCCAAAACAGCGGGAGGATAAGAGATAAAATCCGCAGTTGTGTCAAGTAGAGGAAGCAGGAAATTTTTTTTTATGAAGCTTAACTTGAATAATCACCAAGACAAATACCGTTGTATTCCTCAGCTATTTGAGGCACAAGTAGAACGAACACCGGACGCAGTTGCTGTAGTCTTTGCAGACCAGCAGCTAACCTACCGAGCCCTCAATGCATTAGCTAATCAATTAGCACACCATTTACAAACTTTGGGCGTAGAACCTGACGTGTTAGTAGGGATTTGTGTAGAGCGTTCGGTTGAGATGGTGGTGGGACTGTTGGCAATTCTCAAAGCAGGTGGAGCTTATGTGCCCTTAGACCCCGCTTATCCCCCAGAGCGCCTAGCCTACATGCTTGAACACTCCCAGGCATCGGTATTGCTAACTCAAAGCAAATTAGTCTCTCAATTACCGAAACATCAAGCTAGTGTGATTTGTTTAGATACAGATTGGGAAATCATCTCTACCCATAACGAACAAAATCCTACTAGCAGCCTGACAGTTGATAACTTGGCTTATATTATCTACACTTCGGGCTCTACAGGTAAGCCGAAAGGAGTTCAAATTGCCCATGGTTCTGTAGTTAATTTATTAAATTCTATAGGCAATTGTCCAGGCTTAAATGCTCAGGATACTCTCCTAGCCGTAACCAGTATATCTTTTGATGTTTCAGTCCCAGAAATTTACTTACCTCTACTAGTTGGCGGACGATTGGTAATAGCTAGCCGCGAAGCAGTCAGAGATCCAGCACAGTTGCTCGATCTGCTAATGGGAAATAGCGTTACCATTATGTCAGCTACTCCAGCCACTTGGCGCATGCTGTTAGAAGCTGGTTGGCAAGGTAGCAAACAACTCAAAATTATCTGCACTGGAGAGAGCTTATCACGAGAATTAGCCAATCGGTTATTAGAAAAAAGTTCTTCCCTTTGGAATCTATACGGGCCAACAGAGATTACGGTTTGGGCAACTGTCTATCAAGTAGAACCATATGTTGGCTCTGTTCCTATTGGCCAACCCATCGCCAATACTCAGATTTATTTGCTCGATTCCAATCGAGAACAAGTTTCTGTAGGTATGCCTGGAGAAATGTACATTGGTGGTTTGGGTCTAGCACGAGGCTACCTGAACCAACCGGAACTAACTAATGAACGATTCATTCCCAATCCATTTAATAATTCCAAATTAGATCGCCTTTACAAAACAGGTGATTTGGCTCGCTACCGTCAGGATGGTAATATTGAGTTTCTCGGTCGCCTTGACAATCAAGTAAAAATTCGCGGCTACCGTATCGAATTAGGGGAAATCGAGTCAGTACTCAGCCAACACCCTGAAGTCAAACAAGCTGTAGTAATGGCTAGGGAAGATTTAGGGGAGGATAAGCGCTTAGTTGCTTATGTGGTTCCTGGTGTTCGATCTCAGGAAACAGTAGAAACCGCTCAGCAAACTGAGCAATGGGAAGAAATTTGGGATGAAGCTTATAGCCAACCAGAGAATGATATCGATCCTACCTTTCATATTGGAGGCTGGAACGATAGCTATACAGGGAAATCCCTTGACCCTGAACAAGTACGGGAGTGGGTTGATTATACAGTAGAACGGATTCTCGCCCTGGAACCCAAACGATTGCTAGAAGTTGGTTGCGGTACTGGATTGCTATTATTTCGCATTGCACCTCAGTGTGAGCATTACTGCGGGACGGATCTTTCCGGTGAAGCAATTCGCTATCTCCAAAAACAGCTTAACCAAACTAAGTTAGGTGAGTCAGTTCAGCTCCGTCAGTCTCCAGCAGACGGTTTGGTAGGAATAGACTCCCAAGCTTTTGATACAGCTGTTATCAACTCTGTGATTCAATTCTTCCCCAATATTGATTACTTGGCAGAGGTTTTGACGAATCTGGCACAGTCATTGCAGCCCGGAGGCTCTATATTTGTAGGGGATGTTCTTAGTCTTCCTTTGCTGGAGGCTTTCCATACATCAGTTCAGATCTATCAAGCTCCTACTTCCCTCTCTACCATAGAACTACGGCAGCTGATCGAGAAACGTCTTAGCAAAGAACAGAGATTGATCATTGACCCAGCTTTCTTCTTTGCTCTTGGGGAGTTTCTACCGGAAGTTAGTAATGTAGAAATTATCCTTAAGCGGGGACACTATCAAAATGAATTGACTCGCTTTCGGTACGATGTGATTCTCCATTTAGGCAAAGAGGTTAAGGCTCCAGCAGTTCCGCCCCTATGTCTTGACTGGCTCAAAGATAGACTTACCTTGTCTGATGTCAAAAAGCAACTGTTGGAAACAAAGCCTCAAATGCTGGTAGTTAATCGCGTTCCCAATGCTAGGATTTGGTCAGATGTGCAAGCGTACGCTACTTTAGCCAGTCCTAATTGTCCTGGGAGCGTAGGGGAGTTACTAGACCAGCTGCAGGAGAAGGGAATAGAGCCAGAAGACTGGTGGTCGTTGCAATCTGAGATTCCTTATGCCATTAACCTGACCTGGAGTGGAAATGCTGCCGATGGTTACTATGATGTGGTGTTTAAGCAACAGGGTTCAGAGGCAGTCTTAGATAGCCAAATTACTGTACCTAGGGCAGATTTGGGCATCAAACCTTGGAGTACTTATGCTAACCAGCCCAACCTAGTCCAGAAAAATCCCCAATTGGTGTCCCAAGTACGCAATTTATTACAAGAACAGCTCCCGGATTATATGATTCCTGCTGCTTTTGTAGTTTTGGAAGCATTGCCTCTGACACCTAGTGGTAAAGTAGATCGACGGGCTCTACCTGCACCAAATAAGTCTCGTCGGGATTTAGTAGTTGATTTTGTTGCTCCTCGTACTCCCACAGAAGAGATATTGGCCAGTATTTGGGCTGAAGTGTTGGGATTAGAGGAAATTGGTATTTACGACAACTTCTTTCATTTGGGAGGAGATTCAATACAAGTAATCCAACTGCTGTCGAGAATCAGGAATACTTTCTCAGTAGAGTTGCCTTTACACTACTTGTTTGAAGACCCTACCATAGCTAAACTCAGCCAGAAGATTCTAGGCACCACAAGTAAACAGAATCAGCTGCTACCTCCGATACAACTGGTTGCTAATAAAGAAGAATTACCCCTATCTTTTTCTCAGCAACGACTGTGGTTTTTGGAACAACTCCAACAGAAAAGTTCTGCCTACAACGAGCAAACTGCTCTACATCTGCGTGGCTGTGTTGATGTGACTATCCTAGAACAAGTCTTAACAGAAATTTTCAACCGTCATGAGGTTATGCGTAGCAACTTTACGATGGTGGATGGTTCTCCAGTAATGGTTATTTCACCTCACCTCAACATAACGTTACCCATCGTTGATTTACAACAGTTGACCGAACCCGAACAATTTGCCCAGCTCCAACAGTTAGCAGTTAAAGAAGCTCAAAATCCTTTTGAACTGTCTGAAGGGCTGTTGTTGAGAGTAAGTTTATTGCGCCTAGCTGAAGAAGAGCATGTCCTACTACTGACCATTCACCACATTATCTGGGATGGTTGGTCAATGGGAGTATTTATTGAGGAATTATCGGCACTTTATTCAGCTTTTTGCTCACAACAACCCTCCCCACTATCAGAACTGCCCATCCAGTATAGTGACTTTGCCAGTTGGCAGCGTCAGTGGTTGACTGGACAGGTGCTGGAAAATCAACTGAACTACTGGAAACAACAGTTAGCTGGAATACCAACACTGCTAGAATTGCCGACAGATCGCCCCCGTCCTCCGGTACAAACTTCCGAAGGTAGTAGCTTGGATTTTGAACTCAATGGTGAGTTAACTCAGAAACTGCAAGCCTTAAGTCAAGGAGAGGGAGCAACATTGTACATGACACTACTGGCAGCTTGGGCAACGTTACTTTACCGCTATAGTGCTCAAGAGGATATTGCCATTGGTTCTCCTATTGCTAACCGCACCCGCCAAGAAATTGAACCCCTAATTGGCTTTTTTGCTAATACTCTAGTGCTGCGTAATGATTTATCAGGTAATCCCAGTTTCTTGGAGTTACTGGCTAGGGTGCGTAACTGTGCTTTAGATGCTTACGCTAATCAAGATGTGCCCTTTGAGCAATTGGTAGAGGTCTTAAAACCAGAGCGCTCCCTCAGCCATAGCCCTCTATTCCAAGTAATGTTTGGGTTTCAGCAAGCCCAAATCCAGAAGCAAGAGTTGGCTAGTTTGACCTTAACTCCTTTGTCACTAAAAAGCGCTATAGTCAAGTTTGATTTGACCCTGTTAATGGAAAAAACTGAGTCGGGAATTGAGGCCAGGTTAGAATACAATAGCGATTTGTTTGATCAGCAAACTATTATCCGGATGGTAGGGCATTTCCAGACTTTGCTCGCAGGTATTGTTGCTAATCCACAAGCACAAGTTTCAAGGTTACCGTTACTGACAGCAGCGGAACGCCAGCAGCTATTGGTGGAATGGAATAATACCGATAGTGACTATCCTCAAGATAAATGTGTCCATCAGTTGTTTGAGCGGCAGGTAGAAAAAACTCCCGATCAAGTAGCCGTGGTGTTTAATGGGGAGCAACTAACTTACAAGGAATTAAATCAAAGAGCTAACCAACTAGCACATCACCTGCTTTCACTCGGAGTTGAACCAGAAGTATTGGTAGGTATTTGTGTGGAACGTTCCATTGAAATGGTAGTGGGACTGTTGGGGATACTCAAGGCTGGTGGTGCTTATGTAGCCCTGGACTCCAATTATCCAGCAGAACGTCTGAGTTATATTTTGGCCGATTCGGGTGTGGAGATGTTGTTGACCCAACAGCAGTTGTTGTCATCTTTGCCATCACATACTGCACGGGTGGTTTGTTTGGATAGTGATTGGAGAACAATAGAGCAACACACTCAGGAGAATCTTGAGGTTGGGGTAGGTTCGGATAATTTGGCTTATGCAATCTACACTTCTGGTTCTACCGGACAACCCAAAGGAGTTTTAGTCGAACACAAAAATGTGGTTCGTTTATTCGCAGCCACTCAGTCTTGGTATCACTTCAATGCCAATGATGTTTGGACTAATTTCCATTCCATTGCTTTTGACTTTTCAGTCTGGGAAATCTGGGGAGCTTTATTTTATGGTGGACGGCTTGTGATTGTCCCCTACTGGATAAGTCGAGATCCTCAAAGCTTCTACGACTTGCTGTGTTCCGAGAATGTAACAGTACTCAACCAAACTCCATCTGCTTTTCGCCAACTGATTCAGGTTGAACAATCGAACAACACACAAGCACAACTAAATTTACGACTAGTTATTTTTGGTGGAGAAGCCTTAGATTTACAGAGCTTGAAGCCATGGTTTGAGCAGTATGGGGATAAAAGTCCACAGTTAGTAAATATGTATGGTATTACAGAAACAACTGTGCATGTTACTTATCGACCTCTAACCATAAACGACCTTAACAGCAACGGCAGTGCGATTGGTTGTCCAATTCCCGATTTACAGATGTATATCCTCGATGAAAACTTACAACCAGTGCCTATTGGGGTAACAGGGCAAATGTATGTTGGTGGAGCAGGTGTCACGCGAGGGTACTTGAATCGCGAACAGTTGAATAATGAACGGTTTATTCCTAACCCATTTAATCGTAAACAAGAAAGTAGGCTTTATAAGACGGGAGATTTAGCCCGCTATTTGCCCAATGGTGATATTGAGTATAAAGGTCGCATCGATAACCAGGTTAAAATTCGCGGTTTCCGCATCGAACTTGGAGAAATTGAAGCTGTCTTAGGTCAACATCCAGCTGTGGGGGAAACAGTGGTTGTAGCCAGGAAAGACCAAGCTGACCAAAAACGTCTGGTTGCTTATATTGTTTCCAAGCAAGAACAAGAGCTAACTAGTAGCCAATTGCGACAGTTTCTGAAACAAAAATTACCGGATTACATGATTCCCTCTGGCTTTGCATTCTTGGAAAAACTCCCTTTAACTCCCAATGGCAAAATTGATCGCCACGCCTTACTTGAATTAGATACATCTAATCGACCTCAAGAAGCTGGGTTTGTTTCACACCGTAATTCCTTTGAATTGCAACTGTCTCAAATTTGGTCTGATCTCCTTAATGTCAACCCAGTTGGAGTTAACGATAACTTCTTCGAGCTTGGAGGTCATTCCCTGTTAGCAGTTCGTCTCATGGCTCGGATTAAGCAGCAGTTTGGAACTGATTTACCTTTAGCTAGCTTGTTCACGGAACCCACTATTGAAAACCAAGCTAGTCTTCTGGTCAATACCACTGAAAACCAATCTTCTTCTCCCCTAGTTCCTATTAACAAGGTAGGAAACTTACCTGCTTTGTTTTGTGTTCATCCGGTTGGGGGCAATGTTCTTTGTTATGCAGAGTTGGCTCGTTATCTAGGAAATAACCAACCTTTTTACGGGTTACAATCCCCTGGTTTATTTGGTGAGTCTGAACCATTAACCCGAATTGAGGATATGGCCACTTGCTACATTGAAGCCTTGCAAACTATTCAACCGGTCGGGCCTTATTATTTAGGAGGTTGGTCATTAGGAGGTATTATTGCTTGGGAAATGGCTCAACAATTATCTGCTGCTGGGGAGGAAGTGGCTCTTCTAGCATTAATCGATAGCTATTCACCTGTTGCTATTGACCGACCAGAACAGGTGGATCAACAGATGATGGCAAGCTCTCTAGCTCAGGATTTAGGTAGTGTTTTTGGTACAGAACTGCCGATTGCAGTTAAAGACCTTAAGCTTGGAGGGCTAGAGCAGCAATTGCAACACATCCTTCGGGAAGCCAAAGGGCTCAATATCTTGCCACCGGAAATCGGTATTGAGCAGATGCGTAAGTTATTTGGAGTTTTCCAAGCCAACCTCATGGCTATGTATCGCTATCAACCCCAGCCCTATTCTGGTCGGATTGCTCTATTTTGTGCCAGGGAGTTAGAAGCAGAAGACCGAGGTTGGCATGAGCTAGCAGTAGGTGGTCTAGAAACTTACAGGATTCCTGGTGATCATTATACTATGATGCGCTCACCCGATGTTGAGATTTTAGCTAAACAGCTACAGCTTTTAGTTAGAGAGTGAGTGATGCTCTAGACTGCACACCAAGTAAAAAGTAAGACTATTCTGAGCTTTTTTGTTCAATGTAAATCATACGAGTTCGGATTGTAATCCCTAGGGTTGGAGAAGTCCAACCCACAATAAAATAATCTTCCATGGCATTTTCGATGGCCATTTTAGAGTGGTCATAAACTGGAACAACAAAGTTTTTAATATATTCCTCTGTTGTTTCATCAAGGCTAAAAATACTAGTTTTTCTGGCAATTCGATTTATGTGTTTGATCGCTGTTGCGGCGTCTTCGACACACAGTAAAGAACTTAAACAAAAAACAAAATCGTAGGACTGGCTATCAATTTCAGCTAGGGCTGTTTCAATCGGCTTGTGGATGGTTTTATACCCCCTTTGTGCCGCATAATCCAGCATTTTACTGGAAATATCAATCCCTGTATAGTCAAACTCACCTTCCAACAATTCACTTAAAAACCCTGTCCCACAAGCAATATCTAAAACACTGCCTTTCTGGTGATTATGTCGATTGAAGATTTTAGCCGCCTCATTTACATGCTGTGCATTACAACTGGGATCTTTTAACACCTCGTCATAGGTAGCAGCAAATTTATCATAAAATTCTTCAGCCGCAATTTTTGTTGACATAGTTCTTATTTTCAAATTTCGATAGAGTATACATCTTAATTATCTTAGAACAAATCGGGCTAGTGGTAAAGATGTGCTGATTTGGCTATGGTAAGCGTCAAGGTAACGGGAGCTAAAATCACTTTTGTGTACTACTAGCTGAGAGCTGAGAGCTGAGAGCTGAGAACTGATAGCTTACTTGTGTCTCCTCTAAGAATTAGCCGTGACAGCAGCAATACGCTTCAAAATACCCAAAACATCATATAAATAATTGCCAGGATTCCAGATATCAAAGGCTTTTGATAAAGCATAGCGTCGGGTTTCGCCTTTAACTAACTTGATAAATATAAAGTTAGCACCATTAGTAACAAGACCAAATGTTGGTTGCTCTGTTTGGGGACTCTTGAGCATGTAAACTAGTGCTTGAGGAATTGCTGGTTGTAAGGAAACAGCAGAACGTTTGGACTCAATAACGGCTATCCAAATTGGTTTGCTAGCGTCTTGATGCAGTCGCTCATGGGGGAGACCCCCAAGACCGCGCTGCATCGCCACCAAAATATCAATACGTCCTTTGATAATTGTGTCTTCATCTTTATCTTCAATGGGTAAAGACACTTCATACTCTGCTTTAACTTTAAAAGGCGGTTGGTAAAATCCGGCCAAATCCAATAAAGGAGAAACAACAACCATTTTAACTAGGTCTTCTAGTACCAAATCTTTAGACAAGTACTTGTAATTCGCTTTTGCTCTATCGAGCATTTGCCTTTCTAGTTCACTTAGTTGGGGGAGGTTTTCCAGGCACTCTGGAAAAAACTCCGGCTCCATTACTTCTTGGAGCTTAAATTTATCTTCTACGTCACTAAGGCTGAGTTTTGATGGATAAATAATAGTAGCCATAATGATTTTTTTTACATAGTCATATTTAAATTATATCTTAAATAAAACCTGTGGCGGTAGTGGTAAAGATGTAGTGATTTTGCTACAGTCTTGTCAAGGTAACGGGAGCTAAAATCACTACTTGTCTTCCACTACCGCATTTCCTGCGCTCCTATGGATATAGCGTTTGTATTTGAGATGTAAACCTAGGAGGTCTTTTTTTCTTGGACAATAAAACTGAGGATCTCTTTCCCCTCCTGGGAGGGGTTAGGGGTGGGTTGCTCTTGCCTTTTGCCTCTTGCCTTTTGCCTTTTTCGGCAATTCGTGTGTTTACAACCCAGATACAAATGCTATAGTTATCCAATATGTTCACAAATATAAGACCACATTAAATCAGATGACTCTTGAACCACTGGTTTCCCAGAGTGGGTTTGGGCTTCTTCTAAACCAGTAACATTTAATGTGTTAATCTCAGATAACACTCGCTTACCATCGTCATCGACTAATGTATCGAAGCCAAAAATGACTATGCCTTGCTCCAAGAAACTAGGAATAATGGTTTCGGCAATTCTGATTTCGTCTTGATCCGGTTCGCCAACAGTTGTAGACCCCCCTGCTGACATATTGCAGATCCAAGAGTCTTCTTTAGGAATCCTGAGGAAACCTCCTGTAACTTTACCATTCACCACTAGCACTCTTTTATCACCTTTGCTGTAATTTTTTAAGTACTTCATGGCTAAATAGTCACCACTATCCCTTAAGCTTTCTTCAATGACTGACTTGTATTCATCAAGGGAATATTGCTTATTTCCTTCCCAAGCCTGGTCATCAACTATCCTGATAATCCCTTTACCTCCATAGCTGCGCAGAGGTTTTAAAACGATGGGAAACTTTTGGTTAAATTCTAAAATTTCCTCCAAAGTACTACAAAGTTTCATGGGTGGACACAGTTCTGGAAAGTTCAGAAGCGATGCCTTTGTATCTGTTTTTTTGATTCCTGATGGACGATTAATGATTTTATCTTCCGGTACATGACTGGTAATGAATTCAAAAAAATCATCGGGTATTGGTCGGTCTATCCTGAGAAAAATTAAATCATGATCGTTGAGGTCTGTTTTGATGCTAGCATTTAAGAATTGTTCCCCGTTTTCTTGAGGAACAAAGTTATCGTCAACCAACAAGCTCATTAACTCAGTGGAAGTATAGTCATAGAAAAATTCCTTATTTTTGGGGTTTCCCCTGCTTGCCACTTTAATAGAGTCACAAACAGGATGTTTAGCCATAGTTCTCAGTAGGGGATAGATTGAACTTATTCCCCCGTGGGTATGATGATCAGTAATAGCTAGTATTCGATACTTTTTATTGGTCATGAAATAATTCCGGTAGTTTGGAAAACCCCGATTTTCTTCGGTGGAGGACGTATGGCATTTGCCTTTCGCCTAGGCAATTATAAGGCTTCGTGGCAGTTGTGGGGAACAGGGAGCAGGGGAAGGGTGGGAAGTGTGGGGAGGGTGGGAAGTGTGGGGAGGGTGGGAAGTGTGGGGAGATGGGGAGATGGGGGAGATTCTTATTAAGGGCAATTATCCCGACATTATATATAGTTTATCATAGCTATGAGGTACAAAAATTTAATTTCCTTATTACCTATTACCTGCTTACTGCTTACTGCTTATTGCTTCCTTATCCCTGTTCCCGTCTTGATGCAGTCGCTCATGGGGGAAACCCCCAAGACCGCGCTGCATCGCTGTTCCCTGTTCCCTGTTCCCTAAAACCCAGAAAATTGTACCTCATGAGGAAAGATAATTGCTATAAAAGCAACCCGATTGAGAATTGCTATAGTATGATGACATCTGTTTCTGGAACCAGCTGCTAATGGTAAAGATAGCTTACTTACCTTTGACTCTCGAAGAGTTTCTGGAACTCCCAGAGACTAAACCCCCTAGGGAATATATTAACGGTGAAATTAGCCAGAAACCAATGCCTAAAACTCGCCACTCCAGACTTCAGAGCAAGTTGACGAGTACAATTAATTCTGTTGTTGAGAAACGGCAAATTGCCTACGCTTTCCCAGAGCTACGATGTACTTTTGGCGGACGGTCAATTGTTTCCGATATAGCAGTTATTCCCTGGAACCAAATTAAATTTGATGATGAAGGGGAGCCTATAGATGATGTGTTTATTGCTCCAGACTGGACTATTGAAATTATCTCTCCAGGCCAGAGTTCAAACCGAGTGACAGGTAACATTTTACATTGTCTAAGACATGGTTCTCAACTAGGATGGCTAATTGATCCTTATGACCGCTCGGTCTTGATTTTTCTACCTAACCAACAACCGGAATTGTGTCAGGGAAGTGACTCTCTAGTGGTGTTAGATGGTATCGAGCTTCAGTTGACAGCAGAGGAAATTTTTTGCTGGTTGAAAATGGGAAGTTCAGCAACCTAAGGGAGTAGGGAGTAGGGAGTAGGGAGTAGGGAGTAGGGAGTTTTGATTAAGCTCAATTAAGGGCGATGTTCCGTTCGCGCAGCGTCTGGCACTGCCAGTAAGGAACCGCTTCGCGATTGGCCGTAGGCCACGCTACGCGAACGCATTATCTACCCAACAACCGGTAGAGTTTTTCTTCCGGGTCTATAGGGTTGATCATACTGTTGAAGGTTAGTCGGTTGAAGGTTAGTCGGTTGAAGGTTAGCTGGTTTAAGGTTAGCTGGTTGTTCGCCTTTGGCGTTCCCGAAGGGTAGGTTGTCTGTCAGAATGCAGAATCTAGAATGCAGAATGTAGAATGTAGAATGCAAAATGTAGAATTCCAAATTCTCAATTCTCAATTCTCAATTCTTAATTCTTAATTCTCAATTCTCAATTCTACATTCTTAATTCAAATACTCCCTACTCCCTAAAAGCCACAAGGAAGTTCAAACTGCTATATTACCAACTATTGACCAATCAGGAATCCCATAAAAGAACTATAAGACACAGTAAAGGTACTTTTGTCTACACCTTCTAATCTGACATCGACACGGTCTTTAGGATCTAATTTCATCATTGCTGTAATCGATTGTGCTGTGGAATTTTTAATCAGCCCAGGTTCAACCACAATAATCGTTGTATTATTGTCATTACTATCACCATTATTATAAATGCCCACAATCACACCATCGCCCTGACCATTCCCTCCTGAAAATTGTAATGTGGCAGCAAAAAAGTAATAGCCTGATCTGGGGGCGATAAACGCATTGCTTTGATCATCAAAAACCTGGTAATGGTCATTCTTTTCAACAAATTATATGACATGGGTTCCTGAACTTTTAATATTTTGACCATCAAATTTTATGTCTGCATAAAATTTATATCCTGTTGCTGTGCCTCCGTCTGCAACAACACCCTGACTAATTTTGTTATCAACATAGGCTTTTACCGCCCTTTCGGTGGGTACGGCTGAATCACTGTTACCTTTAAGATTTTGATCATTGGAAAACTCATTGACTGCTACACCCAATTGCAGCTTCAGATTACCATTAACATCTAGATTTGCCTGTGGACTGGTTTTGTTAATACCAAGTCTGCCATTATTGGTATTGAAGTGCATCTTGATATTGTTAGAATTATCCTCAGGATTATTAAAATCACGGATGTAGAGATTATCATCAACGGCTATATAAGCCTGTCCACCGTAACGATAGAAGGCACCATCTTTATTTATATGCTGAGTGCGACTAAATCCACCCACATCAAGGGCTTGGGTCTTGGTAATCCCAGCAATGGTTAGGTTACCGGCAACTTGAAGGTTGCTGTTATCTAGAATGACTTGCCCAGTGCCTTTGGGACGAATCACAATATCTTGGCTAGCATTACTGCCAATCGCTTCAATACGGTTATAGCCAATCCCAATGCCTTGGGTGAGATTTTGGGCATAGAAGGCTCCAATATCAGCAGTTATCTGATTGTGGCTAGCTCTAACTCTGAGTTCACCCAGTTCAACATGAAGTTTCTTCTCTGGAGTGTCTATAGCGATACCAACATTGCCATTAACACTCAGGTCTTCGGCTATGTTCACACCATTAGCTATTTCCAGTTTCCTGGATGAATTTTGCGATCGCACTGTGCCATGAAAGGTAATCTGATCTTCATCCTGGTCTCCCAGTAACACATCTCCCGGTTGATGTTCAACGTCCCGAGCAATTACATCGCCTCGAAATGTTACATTTCCCTCTACCTCTAGATTCCCGGAGACTGTCACTGCTCCATTTAAATGGGTATCTCCCCCATCAACCTTAAGCTTGTAATTCCCTGGTTGTGTTGTGCCAATCCCAACCTTACCCTCAACGGTCAGGTTTTCCGAGACGTTTAAGGCATCCGCTATCCGCAGTGACCCAGATGAATGTTGCGATCGCACTGTGCCATAAATAGTCACTGTATCTTGATCGCTATTCCCTAGGGTGACGTTATCACTGACGGTTAGAGCACTCTCAATGGTCAAGGAGCCAGTCATGGTACCCCCGGATTGACTCACTACTCCAGTCAAGGGAGAGAAAATAGCGCGACGGTCTTCTACCAATTCCCACTTGCTGCCATCACAGCGCAGTAGGGCTAAGGGAGAGTAGTGATGACTAATGCCGTGGGGATGGGCTTTGTCTTGACTCCATTCAACGGTCTGTGAGGTTCGCGTCGGAATCAACCAATAATCCCCAGTTCTGTAGTTTCCGGATTCAAACTTAACTTCTAGGTCATTGTTTAACTGGATATATCCTTCATTACCTTTTCCATTACCGCCAACAGCGCCCGTAGGGGTTCCCCTTGGGCAAAATCTCGCTGCCGGTAGATCGCAGGTAATAGATTATATAGCCCCTCGGTTGATTGGTTCATCTTAGGAATACCATTGGTTTTTCACCAGGGAGCTCATCGAGAAACAGGACTTACGCATGCCCCCGTTGGTCCCCCACTGTCAAAAAGCGAAGCATCCGCGCTCTTCCCCCCCAGTATTGGGGGGTTAGGGGGGCAGGGGACTTTGACATCATTCCCCCCCAAACTTGGGGGGTTAGGGGGGCAAAACCAACTAAACTTCGTAAGTCCTATAAAAACTCAACAGTCAAAAATAACAGGATTTGATCAGATGCGCATCTTATGGTATTAAACAAAATCTATTCTCAATAAGGGGAGCAGCAAAGGTAATTGATAATTCCTGAAACCCTTATCTATCAAGATACACGAGCTTGTAAATCAAAAAAAATATCTAAAAAGCCTAAACTCCTATAAAATTAGAGTTTGGGCAAAATTTAAGATCTGCAAAGCCTTTGACCATACTTTAGCTACGGTTTCCACAAAGGGGACCATTGAGCTGTTTGCAGTTACTTGCAGCAAAACACAACAGGGCTACTCACACGTAGTACCGGATTAATCTGTAAACCATTAGTTGGAGGTGCAGCGGAAAGGGGCTGAGTGCGGTATTGCGTCCACACCTTGAAAGCCCCGTGCTAACTCTCACCCTTAGGGTGTAAGTGGTGTATTCTGCTGCGAAAATTTTGATGAAAAAAATCCGTATTGTTCTGTGGGCGGCACTATTGTCTTGTGCCATGCTCATGATTCCACAGCCAGCTCAGGCGATTGAAAGCGTAATCGAGCCGGTCAGTTACTTTGATACTGGCACAGAGGATTGGATCGTTGTTGACCTCAATGATCAAGAATTTGACCCCGAACAGTCTAAAATCTGTGGATTCATCACTGGTGGTTACATTCATAATGATGATCAAGTCGGTGATGGACCCTACGATTACGTTGCCCCCGAGAAGTTTGTTGGTGACAAATCCAGTTTTTTCAATGGAAACCTCAGGTTTTCTGTTCAGGTTAATTTGGAAAATAGCGATCAGATTACCGAGGATATCAATAGTTTAAATAACAGTTTAACAAATGGTTTAACCATAAGTGGTGGTGGTTTGGAACTACAGAACCATGTATCGACGCCCACTATAGACCAATGGACTCCCTACACCATACCTCTGAATGCAGAGGGTGGATGGATAAAAACTGACAGCAATGAAGCAGCGACGAATTTAGAGATAATGCAAGTGCTGACAGATTTGGATTATTTAAAGATTAATGGCGATTGGTTGACAAATACCAACAAAGACCGTTCCAGTCTCGACGAAGTTCGCTGGGAAAACTGTGGATCTCTCTACGTCTATGAACCCCCAAATAATTCTGCCCCTGTAGTGGCTAATCCCATTGGCGCTCAAAGCATTAACGAGAATGAGCCTTTTACCCTGACAATTGGGGAAGCAACATTTAGCGATCGCGATGGAGATAGTCTGAGCTTTAGTGCAACCATACCGAGCTGGTTGAATTTCGATGGCACTACGTTCAGTGGTACTCCCAGTAGCGAGGACATTGGCACAACCACAATTACTGTAACAGCGTCTGACGAGCTATGCAAAACTGTCAGCAATGGGTTTGAAATTCAGGTTAACCATGTTCCCGTGCCTACTGAAATTGCTAATTCAGTGGAGGATTTTTCTGACACTCAAGGAGAGCATAACTGGTTCTATGGCTACTACGATGGTTCCCTGACCAGTGCTGATTTCCATGAAATGCAGCAATACACTAAGGGGTCCTGGAAAGTGAAGCAAGGAAAATACTGGACTGAGCTATCTAGCACTATTGCTCATCCCAACGGTCCCAAAACCAGCGGTAGACGGCAAAGGGTTGAGCAGTGGGGAGTTCGTCGCTGGGTTAGTGACATTGAGGGGGAAGTTACGTTCAAGGGTCACCTGGCCAAGAAAGACCGTCGTACTGCCAGCGATGGTGTGATTGCCTATATCTTTGTTGATGGTACTAAAATTTGGTCTGATGCAATCGATGGCAGGGATGGTTTTGGGGTTGATTTCACTGTATCCAGCACAGTGCAAAAAGGGTCGGTAGTTGACTTTGCCCTGGCACCTGGCAATAGCGACTTTTTTGATAAGAGCATATTCACTATGAGCATCATTGGTTTGTTGTAGAGCTTAAGCAGTCAGCGGTCAGCGGTCAGCGGTCAGCGGTCAGCGGTCAGCGGTCAGCGGTCAGCGGTCAGCGGTCAGCGGTCAGCGGTCAGCGGTCAGCGGTCAGCAGTCAGCGGTCAGCGGTCAGCGGTTATGGGAGTCAGGAAATTAAGTACTGACTCCCTTGGCACCAGCTAATTCTATTTTTGGTTAATAGCTTGATTCAGCAACAGCGCGATGGCGAAGCGGTTCCAAAGGAACATCGCGTTTTTTTAGTTCACGATCAACCTAAGATAGACTTTACAGATGGATGCACCAATTCATCAGGGACTTGGTTCGGCTCAATGTATTCATTAATCTCACCCTGATTGTCAAGATAGAAACTTAAGGCATCAAATACTTGCGCCAGAGTCAAATGAGTTAGATGGTTTAGAATTTCTTCTGGCATAATACCCAAGCGCCATAAACCAACAATAGCACGCACAGATGTCCGAGTGCCGATGATGATTGGTTCTCCGTTCAAAATTTCCGGATTACGAGTAACGTAGCGCGAGATCGTTTTAGCAGTCATAAGGCTCTTTGCTTTGGGAAACCAGTGCTATGTCTAATTTACCAATAAGATCTAAGGTCAGCTGACGTTAGCACAAGCTAATTCTATTGTTCGTTCATAGCTTGATTCAGCAACAGCGCGATCGCTTTTAGCGTGGCCTACGGCCAATCGCGAAGCGGTTCCAAAGGAACATCGCGTTTTTTTACTTGACTGCTTGGTGATGTGGTTTTGGCATTTGGGCTGGGTAGTGATGATGCGTTCGCGTAGCGTGGCCTACGGCCAATCGCTACAGCCAACTCCTAACCTATCGCTATTTGTAGTGATATTTTTATCATATTTCCTTCTAATTGACAATCAGTATTTCGACGTATTTTTATCAACTATTAATCTTAATTTTCTCTTAATTATAAGTAAAACTTATAAGATTATTTTTTGACAAAAAAATAACTTATATAATCTAGTTTTTTGATTTTTTGTGCTTAGACAGACTAGTAAAGGGTAATGGGTAATGGGTGAATCTCAAAGTTGGCAATCAATAACTCAGGGAACGGGATTATAAGGGTTTAAGCCTGATAATCCTAGTTTTTTTGTAAAAATGAGATGCACCAAGGGTAATTTATAAACGTTATCCCCGCGAACTTAGAGCTGATTTGTAAAGATAATATAAAGGGAACTCAATGACGGGCTGATTAGCCTGTAACCTATATAAGGATTATGAGTTGTACACTACCAAAGTGCGAAGCGATGATTTATGGCTCGTTCTTTCGTTTTATGACTCGCCGATTAGCTTCTTAAGCTTTTATTTACAAATCAGCTTTAAACTGTCGGAGTTTTTCAATAAAAGGAGGAGGATTTTTACGCTATTTATGAGGTAAATCCTGTAGGAAAATAGCTTACTATTGCTCAGGATAAATTATCTACCCCACTCTTCGCCACCTGGTAATTCAGTTAAATAATCATCTAAAACTGCTGGCAGTTCTTTAGCTGAATAGCGGTAAGTCAGACTAAGTAAACTATTGGCAGTCAAAATCAGCTGTGGTTTATCCAGCCTCTGGGAAAGTTGAGACCGCCTTAACTCTCCATTGAAAACTTCCAGACTAGCAGGAGCGATCGCTGCTTCTAGTGCTTCCTCTAATCTGGGCTGCCATTGTTCAGGTTTAATATAATAGGAAGTCTTGTTATCTTTAAGATTTAGCTTTTTAATTTCCAGAATTGAACTGGCAATTGAAGCTGCCCAAGAATTGGTTAAACGCTGCTCAACTTGATTTTTAATTAAGTGGATAAATAGCCTGACTAGGAACGAATCAATATTACGCAAAATTGCCTGTTTACTCATCCCTTCTAATTCATCGACAATTGCTAAAGCATCTGCGTATCGTCCTTCTACAATGCTAGTTTTGAGGTCTATAAGTTCTTGTGTCATAGGTAAGGACAAAATTTGGGTGTTAGGGAGTAGGGAGTAGGGAGCAGGGAGCAGGGAGCAGGGAGTAGTTAATTCAAAATAGGGAAGTTTGATAACATTACTATTATCAAATTTTAAAGTAGAGGCATAAAACTAATTTGGTTTTGATATTCATCTAACTAGCCTCTACTGTTTTAGTCTTTTGATAGGCAGCCTCTTTTTCAGCTTTAAACTGTCGGAGTTTTTCAAGAAAAGGAGGAGGATTTTTACGCTGTTGTTCGCGCATTTGATGACTCCACAGTATATATGTCATTTGACAGACACGATCGGTTTACCTACCAAGCACGGGGTTCAAAATCAGGGGCATTGCTAATCAAAACACTTTCCCCCGCTTGTTGGATCACAAATAACCCCTGGTTATAGGCAAACTTATCAACATCCCCATCAATTTCAATGGCAGCCACAGCACCATACAGACGATAGTTTTTGTAATGGGGCATGATTGTCTTAAATTGTTCTAAATTAGTCAGGAATTGTCGTAGATTCTTCTGGGTCAGGCGAGATTTTACTTCCACCGCCACTGCCACATTGGTATTGACTGCCAAAATATCGATTTCCAGGTTCTGAGATCCTGCCCTTGCCTTTACCCGTTGGAATATGGCAGTGACCAAAATCCCCCGTTCTTGAAACAGACGAACCACCGCAGGAGCCACCAGGTTCTCCACAAAGTTGCCCCAGCGACTGGTCAAGGCATTAACGGCCTGATTCGTCTGAGCCGCAATAGCTTCCACGCGAGCCAGCCGTCGATCCGCCTCAGCCGCCCGTCGATCAAATTCAGCTCTTGATTCAGCCAGGTTCTGCTGAAATTCATGGCGAGACCGTTCTAAAGACTCCCGCAGAATTCGCTCAGTTTCCTGACGTTGACGTTCGCTCTCTTGAAAGAGTTTATAGAAGTCATCTAAGGTAATTGAGTCAGTCATGGCAGGGCGTTATCCAGGTCACTTAATCGAGTTTAGCAAACCCCGTAGAAGCAGTGCCTTTTGCCCGGTGACTTATCTTTGAAAAAAGAAAGTGCGATCGCAACATCCATCGCGATCGCATCCCATAGTTATTCAAGCAAGAAGTGAGTAGTAAGGTATGTTCATAACCCACCCATCCCATTAACAATTCCCTCTTCTTTCTTCCCTGTTCCCGACTCCCGACTCCCGACTCCCGACTCCCGATTCCCGACTCCCGATTCCCGACTCCCTAAAATCCTAACCCAATCGAGATTCAATAATAGCGATCGCATTAGCAATGCCATCTTCATCCCGGATTTGTTTCCCCAAGGCTTCAGCATTTTGCCGAATGGTCTGGCTTGTCGTCACTTCGCGGATAGCAGTAGCCAGCTTCTCGGCAGTCAACGTCTTCTGGGGAATCGGTTTACTGCCCACACCAAGGGCATGAACACGCTCGCCCCAAAAGGGTTGGTCCCCAAAAAAGGGACAAATGATAGTGGGACGACCTGCCCGTAAGCCAGCAGCGGTTGTGCCAGCCCCACCATGATGCACCACTGCCGCCATACGGGGGAAAAGCCAATCGTGGGGAGCGCTATCAATTTTGAAAATGCTGTCTGGCAAGTCAGCCACTGCCAAGCCACCCCAACCGGTAGCAATAATACCCCGCACATTGGCTTGCTGTAACCCTTCAATCACAATTTCCGTCAACCGCTGGGGATCTCGTCCAGCCATACTGCCAAAACCGACATAAACCGGAGGATTACCAGCATCAAGGAAATTCTGTAACTCAGCCGGTGGTTGCCATGTATCTTGTTCCTCTAGAAACCAGTAGCCGGTTGCCATCACACTCTCAGGCCAATCCGTAGCTTCATCGCACACAAACTTACTGTAACAATATAAAACCGGAATCTGTTCACCGGTAGTGGTACGCAGAATATTAAAATCCCCCCGTTGGGGTGGCAAATCATGGTCAGCTCGCCACCTTTTAACAGGTTTGCCTGCTGAAAACTCCATTAATCGATTGACGAAGCGATAGGTCAGTTTGTTATACCAGCCCCCTAAAGGCCATTTCGGGAAGCCCATGTTAGGAAATTCAGCGGTAGGCACCAGCATCGGCAAAGGAACCGCCATGATCACTGGAATGCCCAATTTTTCGGCGAAATGAGGGCCCCCATAGGTTTTGGGGTGGAAGATGATCAGATCAGGGTTGGCTTGTTGTGCGGAATTCCAACTATCCTTAAGCATCATCCGTTGCATGGGAGCAACTTGTTTAGATAACTTGCGAGTCAGTTTGATGGTTTCCCAGAGGTTGGTCGTATTTTCCATGGCATCCCGACCTTGATCTGAATTGATCAGCTTGATCATCTCATCGTTCATATAGCCATAAGTTAAGCCATGCTCCCTGATGAATAATTCAAAACTGGCACTGGTACAGACTGTGACGGTATGTCCTGCTGCTTTTAAACCTTTGCCCAATGCTACATAGGGCTGGACATCGCCACGGGAACCGAGAGTTAGGATAAATACATGCATAGGTCAGTTATCTGGTCAACAGCAATGGAACATGTATCAACCTCTCAAACACACACAACAGCAGTTTGTGGAGGAAGCATCATCCAAGAATTCCTCTTAATTATAAATATTCCATTATAAACATGGAGTGGTAATCCGTCTATTGCCCCCCTCACCGTAAGTCCTGTTTTAATTTTCAAGTTTGAATTTACAATGGATATGAACCCAAAAATACTGCTTTCAAAGTCGGAGACCAATTAGCTGCTCAGATGGAGAAACCCGATGCCTCGTAATACTCGTAATAGTAAAACGGCGTTTACTTAATTTTTCACAATGATATGGAGTAAGGGATGAAATACGTTTTACAGATTTTTCAAATTATCAAATACCCCTATGTCAAGCATGCACTCATTTTAGTAACAGTACTATTATTAATAATTCCTGACCTCATAGAACCCCTTATTATTCAGAATATTTTCGATAATGTTTTTCCAAACAAAGATATTAATTTATTATTTTTAATGGTTTTAGCTTTTGGGGTAGCCAGGATTTTTTGGTTTTTACTAAAAATATTTGAGGACTATTTATCTGCTTCTTTTGGCCCGCAAATAATTTTTAGAATAAGACAAAAATTATATTCTCATATTCAAAAAATCGATTTTATAACCTACAGTGAAATACCGAATGGTGAACTGGTATCAAGATTACTTAATGATGTTAATTATTTAGAACATTTTTTATTAGTAGTTTTCCCGAGTACAATCGAAAATATATTAATTGTATGTTTGATAAGTATATTGTTATTTAAGTTTAATTGGCTTTTAGCTTTAGTATTAATTCCCCTATCATCTTTATTGAATTTGGCCTATAAAATTAAAGAAAAAGAGATAGAGAAATTAAGCGCTATCAATCGAAAATATATTTCTGAATTTCAAAAATTTTTTAACGAAAATATAGAACTACACTATTTGATAAAGGTGTTTGGTTTAGAAAAAAATAGATTAATAAAACATACCAAAATTACCCAAAATTATATAAGGAATAATATTAAATTTGTGACGTTATCCAAACTAGTAGAATCTTTGGGAGAACTTATACCTCTAACTTCAAAAATTGTTTTATATGGATTAGGAGGATATCTTCTCATAAATAATCAACTTACCTTAGGTAGTTTAATTGCTTTTGACTATTTATTGGGTCTTATTGTTGAGCCTTTATCTTCTGTTTTTAAGGTTAATCTAAAGTTACAAGCTACCATCCCAGCTATCAAAAGGATTCTGGAATATTTAGAACTGGACACAGAAAAAGAAGGAGATTTAACAGTCAACAAAATCAATTCCTTTAAATTTGAAAAAGTTAATTTTGAATACCAAAAAGGTCAACCCATTTTGAAAAATCTCACTTTTGATATCAAAGCAGGTCAAAACATCGCTTTTGTAGGAAATTCCGGTGCAGGAAAAACTACAATAACTAATTTATTATTTAGATTATACAATCCCAAAGAGGGTTCGATCAAGATTAATGATATTGATATTAGCTCTCTAAAAATCAAATCATTAAGGCAAGCTTTAGGAGTCTGTTCTCAAGATACATTGTTATTTAATACAACAATCAAAGAAAATTTAAAGTACGGAAACTTAAACGCAACAGACCGAGAAATTATAGAAGCTTGCCAGCTGTCACATATTCATCATTTTATTGAAACTTTACCAGAAAAATATGAAACTATAGTTGGGGAAAGAGGCATAAAACTTTCTGGAGGACAAAAGCAGAGGCTTGCAATTGCTAGAGCAATCTTAAAAAATCCTCAAATTTTAATTCTGGATGAAGCCACATCTCATCTTGATAGTGAATCAGAAAATATTATCCAAGAATCACTTAAAACAGTTGCCGAAGGTAGAACGACAATAATCATTGCTCATCGATTATCCACAGTGGTAAATTGCGATCGCATATTTGTTTTGAATCAGGGCAAAATTGTCGAAGAAGGAAAACATCAAGAACTCCTTAAAAGTCAAGGAATTTATTATAAACTTTGGCATGAACAATTTAGATTTGATCCGATTCAGTAACTCTTCTGAGTATTAGTCTGTCTTCTGGATATGCTCCGAAGTCTTTTGTTAGTAAGTAGGAATTATTTGGGGATTTAATGGCTAAATAATCCTTAGCCTGTTCCCAAGACTCCAATCTTTGCATCCAATGCCGATAGTACATCATAGCGACAGTTCTAGCACGGGCAGCTTGTGCTTTAGTAAAGAATAAGTTTTCATTCAGTTCAGTATCTATACTCATTAGATTCATGAACATATTTTTGGCATGCAGATTTTCAGCAAATTTTTTATCCCAAGGCCAAATACTGGCTTTTTTGATATTAATCGGATTCCAGATGGTATCTGGAGCTATCCCCAGGCAAGGCTTATTAAAATCTTTACCATGTTTACCAAGGTGATACAGTTGAAAACAATGTCCTAATTCATGGCTAAGAGTACTACCAGCTTCACAGTCATATTTTTGATTAAGGTAGTTGGCTCGATCGTATCCTAAAGTATCAACAATCAGGCACAAAAAACCAATTTTTCGAGGATAAAATTTGCGGCGATATCGGATTTGGGGCAAATTGGCATAACCCCCAAGATTGCGTCTGGATAAATCCCGTTGCATTAAGATCGCAACATTAAAACAGTTTGGGGATGTGGTAATTTCATCAATCCACTTTCCTTTGTTTGTTTTCACTGGATTGCGAGTATGGACTTCGGAAATTCCAGTTAATCGAAACCGAAATCCCATGGCTCCAATGCGGTCAATACAAGTTTGGTAAAAATCCGAATAAGGTAATAAATAATTGCGCAGATGTTCTTTAGCATACTCTGCCCCTTCCATAGAAAATTCAAAATTTACCTTTTCCAGATTCTTTTCAATTAACCATTTCAAGTAAGCTCGATCGTTATTCTTTTTGATTGAGTCATAATCTCTCTGAATGTCGTAATTATGATTGGGAAGAAACTGTCGTAAGTCATAGGCTAAAATCTCTGGGTGGTCGATCAGATCTATGATATAGTCTTCTTCGCTAAAGTTAACTAGATAAAAATGAATTGGAAACTCCCAAATATAGGAATCATGGATAGGCAGCAGATCCGGAAATTTTTTTTTCCGAGTTAGCTCCATGATTTCTAGGAAGTCTGCAAATGATTTGGAGCGGAAATATTGATACAGAGTGAATTCCCGACCCTCTTGTTGATAAATTCGCTGATTGAAGAATGTTTCATTAACTCTAAAATCGTAAGCAAAGAAGATATTGATAAATTCCTCGATACTGTTGTAAAATTTACCCCGAATGCGATCGGTAATTTCTGCTATTCCTAGATAACAGTTGATTAAAGGATCTAATTGATTGATGTCTAGGGTTAGAGGCAATTTAGGCATTATCGCAGAAAGCCGTTGTTTAAATGTAAGCCAAAGATATTTTGTAACAGATACTTTTGAGCCAGATTGAACTCTAATTTATAATCAAATATATTTGAATTAATTTAATATATCTATCGAATTTTTATTATATTATTGTCTGCTGTCGTAAAGCATCTCGTTTCTCTTTCCAATTGCAAATAATCGGTTTCATGGTTTCCGATTTCATGTATTTTTCCCCTTTTCTCGCCTCCATTCTTTCTAAGAAAGAATCAATATTGGAAACATTCATAAAATCATGGGACAAGGAAATAGAATCTGATAAAGTTAAGGTTTGATGAGACCAACCATTTGGTAAAATTAATACTTCACCTGGTTCGAGCACAAAATCATAAGGCGCAGATGCGTTCATATAAAGCGGATATTTAACTAAATCGGGATTGGTTAAGTCAACTTGACCATCGTACATCCACTTTGTATCTTCAGGTGGGTGAAGTAGCCACCTTTTGCGACCGGAAATTTGAGCAGAATACACATGCTGTCCTAATCTATCCGTATGATTGGCAATCCCAGAACCTTTAGTTCCCATAAAAATCCAGGTCAAGGCATTTAATTCTTTTTTAGGTAGCTCTAAAATCCAATCTTTTTCCTTGTTGTTCAAGGGTTCAATTGTATCAAAATCTTCAGCAAGGATGTCATAAAAGTCATCCAGACACCACATGGAATAATGGGGTTGGTCGAAGTTGCTTTCCAGATACTTTCTTAATCGTATTTTTTTAGACTTATCGTCGTGACCATGGAAATACTGAATGAAAGCATTGCCAAACCTCTCTCGAAAATAATCTAAATTCCACTTGTGCAGAGCTGGCCAATGATTGATTTGATTCTGGAGAATAACTGCTTGATGAGGAATGAGGTATTTTTCTAACAACTCTTCAAAAGAAATGGAGTAATAAATACGCTCAATAGGAGTCGTTTTTCTTTGGGTAAGTTGAGCAGCCCAATTTGCTTTAATTGACTGACTGGCGCGATAAAATGTCTCTACTTTAGGATCGATATGGTGAGATTTATTGAGTTCGGAAATATAATGGTGATAATTTGTCTCATTGACAAGATCGTGGGTAATAGAAATAGAATCTGATAAAATTTCAGTTTGATGCCACCACCCAACGGGAATAATTAAAATTTCACCAGTTTCTAAAATGAAGTCGAGGGCTTTGGCTTCCTTGAAATTAGGGTATTTTTCAATCGATTCTTCTCGTTTTAACCAGTCAGCTTTACCCTCATACATAAACTCAGATTCTTCTGGAGGAGAAACAATCCAGCGCTTTGTGCCCATAATTTGAGCTGACCAGAGATGAGTCCCCATACTATCTTGATGATTCTTAATGCCCGTGCCAGTATTGCCAATAAAAATTACATTCATGTCCCCATGAATAGTTTTGGGAAGATCCAATAACCAGTTAAATTTAGTATCGGAAAGAATTGTCCCGGCAAGGGGATAATCTGGGGAGAGTATGGGAAATAGTTCTTTGGTATATAGGCTAGAGTATAATATTTCTCCCTGTTGCATTTTCGCAAACATTTTTTTCAATCTCATTTGAGATGACTTAGCTTCGTTGCCAGAAGGGAAAACATTGGTATAAATGTTACCATACTTTTCCTGAAACCAGGAAAAACTCCACTTCTTGCTTGCTTCCCAGTCATCAATTAGACCTCGAATGATAACCGGTTTTCTTTTATAAAGATAATCATCAATAATTGTGCGACTAGTTACACTAGCATCTAGGTAATCTATGCTTTCGTTAGGATAGTAGTTTTGGAGGATTTTTTCGCCTTTAGACATGGGATTTATCCTGGTTTTTATTTCAAACTCCAAACCAAAGCTTGTTTCTCTGGTTAAACATTAGTAAAATAGTAGAAATTTTATGGTTTTGAGCGTATTTTTGGATCCGTTTTAGTTTTTGGCCAGGATTCTCTTCATTATCAAAAATAGTTTGCAGAGCTTCGGTATCATCTGCCGATAAAGCAAATGCATTTTTTTGAAACATTTTCGAGAGAACTAATAGTAATTCCGAATTGGCTTCGTAAAAGGAAAACGAAAGGGCAATATTGCGTTTAAAACTCTCCACTGTATGCCACCAACTACAAGGAATGTAGAGGACATCTCCGGGATGGATTTCGGTTTCATACAAAGTTGCCTGTTCAAAAAGAGGATATTGTTGGTAATCTGGTTGATGAATATCAATAGGTGAATAGTTGGCATTTTCCTCTCCGCCTTTTGGATACATATAAGCTGTTTGGGCAATATCGACCAGCGTCAACTTCTTATATCCGCTGACCTGGCAGAGGAGATTCTCATACCAGTCATGGTGAAAGGCAATACGATTTCCTCCTCGGGTCATCAACATGCGACGTCTGGAAAATACATCAAAGGCATGGAAGAGATCGATATCTGGGACATTCTGGATCAGAGCTGGGAATAGCCAACTACCAACAAAATAGTCGGTTTCCCCTTCTGGAAGGGTTAATCTCTCTAAAAATCTGGAAAAAGGCATATAAACTTTCTCAGCATCGTCGAAAATTCTCCCCTCAAATTGATCTCTGGATGTTTCGACATCTACTGTCTTAAACCCCACAACCTGCTCCAAATACTCATTTGTCCACAGGTGAATGGCATCCCAGTGTTTTACTCCTCCGCAAATAACTAATGGAGTATTCTTTTGCACATAGTTTCCGTAGAACTCCTCTTTGGATATTTGTTCGACTTTGGGAACCCTCGCTCTTTTATTTTTTATGTTGTAGCTGGATAATATATTCATCGCGATCGCTTTTCCATAAGTTTACTCAAGCTCAGTAGGTACTATGACCGTAGAGAATATCAAAAAGGCTTTCTTCTATTAAACGGCGAAAAATTTGATGAAAATAGTAAGAAGTTCCCTGCTCTTTGAGGTATTTCCGGTGATATTTTTTCAGTTGAGCGTTACGTTTAGAAGCTTTTTCTTCAGATCTAATGATGGCAAGTAAGTCGTTCTTTACCGATTCATCCACCGGAAGGGTGTCGCAGTCTACCAATTTCTCTACAACATTGAGCCGTTGAGCCATTGTCTCGTTGATGATGTAAGACACTGCAATATTCCTGCCAAAGGACGTTACGCGATGCCACCAGTAACAAGGAACATACAAAATATCGCCTTTTTTAATGCGAGCTACGTAAGGAGTGGCATGGTTTAGGAGAGGGAATTGCCCAGAATCCAGCCGATCGAGATCGATAGCAGAAATAAACTGTTCAGGGGTTGCCGGATACAGGTACTTGAAATCGGTGATATCAAACAGCAGGAATTCTTTTTCCCCATCACATTGGCACATGATATTTTCATTGTCGTCATAGTGCAAATGGGATTTTTGACCGCCATTGCCCCAGAATAACGTCCTTCTCCTGGAAATAGGGAAGGTCTCCAAAACAGGATGAGTTCCCAAATCTTGATGTAAAACAGGAAATAGGTTCTGGTCTGAAATATAGTAATTCTTATCAATACTTTTATAGCGTTCGATGAAGTCGGCGACGCTCATCTTTTCCTGAAGACTATCTTTAAGATTTACCTTTCCTTCCTGATAATAGGAAAAGATATAAACCTTGACTGGTTGTTCTCCGACGACTTTTTTTAAATAGTCGTCTTCCCACTGCATGGCCTGCCAATGCTGAATACCTTGGCGAATAATGACGGGGCGGTGCTTGGCAACATACTCATTGGCAAAAGTTTCATTATCAATCGTTTTGACTTCCGCTACAGGAATTGGATTTTTGAGGTTTATTGGATGATGGTTTGATAGCTGTTCGATGCTTAAATTTAACATAATAAGTATAAGTTATTATAAATTATGCATTTATTCGGTTAATTTATACCTCAAAAATACCAGGGTTTATTCGATAAAAATTTTGCATCAAATATAAAACTGGATAACTATAGTTACCTGAATGAAGTTCAATTTTAACCATAGGCTTAACACGTTTAAACGCATTATAAACAGGACTAATATCCTGTTGTTTATTTTTTAAATATTCATACAAAAGACTAAGTTTTAAATATAAATAGAAAATATTCAACTCCATTAAACCACCTTCATTTTGCAGATATTGCTGAGTATTAATCGCCGTTTCCTCTCGATTTTCTAACATAGTCAGCATAGTATGTTTTTCTGATTCAGAGATAGGTAAAGCATCGTTTTTTACTAACTTTATATAGGCCATTAATTGCGAAATCCGATCGGTTCTTACATAAGATAATGCCATGTTCCTGCCTTGGGAACGGACGCTATGCCACCAGTATCCGGGAACATATAACATATCCCCTGGATAAAGATGAGCATTATATCTGGTGACTTCTTTAAAGAGGGGAAAGGCTTGATAATCCACATTATTCACATCTACTGGCGAAAAGTCTGGACTATCTTGATGATCGTAAGCATACATTTTGCGAAAATCTGCGATATCAAAGAGAGGAAACTCTTTTTCGCCATCAATCAAAACATAGATATTTTCCTCATCGTCATAATGGAGTGGCGCATATTGTTCTCCTGCACCGAGAAAGAATCCAGTTCGCTTATGATAGTGCTCTAACCGATTGAATCCCTCCAATATTTCATGGTTGCCCATGTCTTGAACTAAAATACTCGGTATATCGGAGTCATTAATGTAATATTGAGAATTATCTTGATAGTGATCTAAAAACTCACCAAATTTCATATATTTCATGGGAGATTGGTGGTTAAAACCAAAATCATGGCGAATAGATGTGGTTTTAAAAATTTTTCTATTGCCAGCAAGTTTAGCTAAATAATCATCAGAATGCCATTTTTTAACAGCTGGCCAATCTTTAGCCCCACCTCGAATCAGGCACGGAGTATTTTTGAGGAAATAATCTTGATAAAATTCGGCTTGGGTAATACTGGTTAATACAGGTACTTCTCTTTGCATCGCTCCTAGCACCGTTCTTTGATAATTAGGTGGATATCAATAAAATTCCCCTAGGGTGAGAGGCTGATAAATCCTCAAAATAGTCTCTCTAACTAAAACAAAAATCCTTCGCAGTTGAGAATCCCCGCATTGAATTGGCGGGGATTCCTATAAACCCAGCGTGGTCAATTGAATAAGAATTAGACGGCGAATAAATTCGCGCCCGTCGTCATTCAAACTCACAATAAAACCGGACTCTCCCTCGGACCATTAGTGACAAGTTAAGATTCTATAGGATTTGTCATAACTTGTCATCCACCCCGGTACTAATTACGACTCCGACGACGTAAGCGAAATGCAGCAACAGCTGCATTTTCATTTAGCATCTTATTGGGGATAAAGGTGCTTAAGGAAACATCCGCTTTCTGGTTGTATTTAAGTTCCACATAGTTGGGATTGCTCTTCAGCACAGGAACAGCAATATAGGTCGTGCCGTTGATATCAATCTCGCTCTTATGGATACTCAAAGATTCGTCAAATTCTCCCTCTTCAGGAGTGTCAGTATCATCCTCTTGATCATCAATATCCATTTCCCGATCTAATTCGTTATCTAGATATTCTGGATAATGCTTGAGGAAGTCTACAGAGACATACAATACGCCGTCAATTTCAACTTCGTTACCAAACACTGATAGGTTGTCATTCGTAGTAGTTGCACTCATAGTCTATTTATCCTACTATCAAATTTTGTTGCCAAAAATAATACTATTATACAATGGGGTATTCGAGTAAAAACATAACAATTTCTTAAGAAATTGTTATGTTTTTACTCCTGATTCATTCTTGCAGTTCTCAATTGGGTGAGGTCCCTTCGTCTTGGGTTAATGGGAGCAGGGGGAGAAAGATAATGTTCTGGATATCGTAAGTGTGGGCAATTATCCTGATTTGATCTAATTCCTCTCCATGATCAACTTGAAGGGGCTAATCCCTGTATCCCAACCCTCACCAAGCACGGGTTGAGACCTAGGACTTACTGCTCCCCACACTCGCCGCTCCCCCGCCCCACAGTCCCCACACTTCCCTCGACTAACTATAGGGTACCTAAATCAATTGTGATAATTTTTGATGCCATATTCCCTACTCCCTAGTTCCTGTTCCGTCTTCCCTGTTTCCTGTTCCCTCTTCCCTTTGCCATACCCACTGGACAACGCTCGATGTGCTCCTTGATCACCCAAGTTGGTTCACCATACCTGATGTAACGGCCATCATAGGGTTCTTGACACATGGAGTCGAGAGTTTTACAAGTGACATTATCGCCGTCGCTGGTACAGACAAAGTTTTGGAGGTGTTGTTGCGCCAGTTCCAGAGCGTCAATCACCACATTTTGCCGAATCAATTTCCGCGTCATGGACAAGGTTGGAGCGGATACATACCCCTTAGGGTCGGCCTCAGCTTCGGAACGATATTGTTGACAAACAACTTCAGTCATAGGCAATCCATCACCATCGCAAAGTGCCATGCGCCGGTGCCTGGTATTGAAGACAATGGGCTGCTCGTGGATGTCACTGTCTTGGCTCTCAGAGATGGTGCGAATAGAAACTGCTGCGTTGACAACACCAAGGTCGTCCAATTTATTTTTGTCAACCGGTCCGGCGTTTCCGGTAACTGCAATGGAGACCATCGCCCGACTATTTTTCAAAGCACCGGCAGCCATTTGTCGAGCCGTGGTTTCGGTATAAACATCGCCTTTCTTGACCCCGAGCATCTTGCGCTTAGCATCACTATCATAGGTGGAAAATCCACCGTAGGTGTAGGAGCCATAGAGGGGAATGTTGACGATGGTGGAAATAATCATGCCACTGGTCAGAGACTCCGCTGTGACAACATTGAGCTGCCGTGCCTTAATTTCTTTCAAAAAGCTTTCAGCTTTGTCATTCATCAGAGGAGTGTAATCAATGGACATATAATCTACTGTACTGCAACCGTTGTTTAGGTACAGTAACCCTCGTAAGCAGGTTTGAGCCGAGTTGCTGGTATCGGCCATTGCTAGTTGGACACCAAGCACAAAGGGTAGGATGAGCGATACCAGTACCATCAAAACCTTATTTTTCGACATTTTCGACTGTCTTTCTCCAAAAGATAGATGAATTGACTCTGATTACACTATCAATGATTGGCTTGTATTAGCTAGTCTTTATTTAAATTTAATGGTTTTGACAGCAAGGGAGTAGGGAGTAGGGAGTAGGGAGTAGGGAGTAGGGAGTCGGGAGTAGGGAGTCGGGAGTCGGAAACTTCGGATTAAAAATTATCACAATTCATTAATAGACCTCTTGCCAAAGTATTTTTCTGATAGTGTTGGCGTCAATTATTCTCAAATGTTCCCTGTTCCCTATTCCCTGTTCCCTGCTCCCTGCTCCCTGCTCCCTTTGCTAAAGTACTAAATAACCACAATTAATTAAGAAAAACTTGCCAACTGCTGCAAAAACTGTTGATGTTCCGAACTCGCCAACCCAGCTTGCCAGGTTGCCATCACCTCAAGCATATCCCCCGCCAAAAGTGCCGAAACTGCTAACCATAATCCCGGAAAAACTTGGCTGCGGATAATTCCTTCTTGATCAGCTACAAGAGAAACATATTCTCCGTCTTGCCAAGAAAACCAATCAAAACGCTGGTCAATTACTTGCCAGACCAGATATTCTTTTACTCCATTGCGACGATAGACTCGTTTTTTATCTCGCAGGTCAATGGAAGCAGTACTTGCCGCAATTTCTACCACTAGTTCTGGTGCGCCCTCAATATAACCATCATCGTCCAGACGACTTTGGCCACCACAATTGCTATCAATGAGTAAAACCGCATCAGGTTGGGGTTCATTATCCAGATCCAGCCGCACTGTAGGGTTATCACCTAATCTTACACCAGGAGTTGCTATTTTATAGTTGCCCAACCAAACGAGTAAATTAGCATGGGGCTCAGCGTGGGCTTCAAACCGTAAGGGGGATCCTATATAAACAATTCCTTCAATTAGTTCTGCTTTTTTGAGGTGGGGCATGGCTTGATAACGCCGCTCAAATTCTCCACGAGACAGCAGATCTCCATTTTCTAGGACTGGAAGAGTTCTCTGTCTGTTAGTGATGGGAGCGCTCATAACTTTTCTACTGTTTCCTGATGGGTTTGTACTAAAGTTATTAGTTATTAGTTATAGCAGTTTTCAATTGGGTGAGGTACATTTTTTAGCATTGCTGAATCTTCGGATGAATATCAGTGGGGTGGGCAGGATTCCCACGGGCAAGATGCCCGTTCCACAACAAGATGCCCGTTCCACAAAAGATGCCCGTTCCACAAAAGATGCCCGTTCCACAACAAGATGCCCGTTCCACAACAAGATGCCCATTCCAGCCACCGGGTCAAACAGCTTTAATGAGATGCACCCGATACTCATCGCAGAATTGTTTGATCAATCGTATTTTTAAGGATAGCTCAAAAACTTTCTGTTTTTACTATATTTCAGCTAACTGGTACTAGGGCGTGTTTTCAAACTCGGAGATCCCCCTAAATCCCCCTTAAAAAAGGGGGACTTTGAGAATGGCTCCCCCCTTCCGCGCGGGGGGTTGGGGGGGATCTAAATCTTGCGGAAAACTTTGAAAACACGGCCTAGCCCTCCCATAACTGTCCAGTTTATGCAGGTCATTTCGTTTGCGATCGCATAAATCAACGCTGCACCTAAGCCTCGTCAGCGATAGGCGGGGTCAATGTAAAGATCAATCAAGACTGCTCCATGGGTGTAATCAGAAGTGCTGAACGTTTAAAACGTTCAACACTTCTGGGATTTAAGCAGGTCAAGAATGAGTTGGGATGGGCGGATTTTTCGGTTAGGTCAGTTTTTTTCAGGAGTTATGGAATTCCACACTTCAAGGAGTATCTTGCCTTGGTCAGACAAAGGATAAGCTATTTTGGGTAAAAGATTACTCGACCAGGCATTTTTTCTTGATTAATCCAAGCGTAAACACGCAAGCAAGCTAAGACTTTACCAGGAGTACCTCTAACCTGTAATTTATCGATTACGTCATCTTTGTTCTCTGTATATTTAATAATATCATCTCGAACACCTAAAAGCCATTGACATCCTGCTTGATCACCCTCCATACTATTAACTCTTTCCACTGCTTTGTCAAGGGTTTTTCTTGCATCTTTCTGCAAATTACACCACCAGGAATTTGGGTCAGCTAAAGGCTGATATACTAATGAGTTAATCGCCTCGTCTAAGTCCAGCCTTGCCTTTAAGGATTTAATCGGATCTTGTTCATGGTCTTTGACTTTTTTGAAAAAAAGTATCAAGGTTTTGATATAATCCTCTCTATGCTGGGAATTAAAACGGGTTATACCAAAAAATTTAATACTTTTCAGGCAATGATGTAGGGAGGGGTCATTTTGAATAAAATATATGCAGATAGATACGATCTGGGCAAGAAATTTCAGATCCCCATCTAGATTTTTATCGTTAATCTCTGAGTCTAAGGAAGCTTCAGTTGATAAACACAACCCTTGAGCCTTAACTGTTCCTGTTAAACCAGGATAGAGAAGTTTATTTTCTGAAAAAGGAAGTTCGTTGTTGTTCGTATCATCTTCCTTTGCCTTGATTTTTTTAGCTGACTGTAGAGCTTTATTTTGCAACTTTTGAGCCATAGACCCTGGAACACGCAGTAAAAGCTTTTGAATTTCGTCCCATAAGTCTGAGTCATTAGTGCTTCGAGGTTTTGAATCACCAATATAAGGGTAAAGTTTCTTATCTGTGAAGAAGTCATTACAGAAATCTTGGAGAATTAATCCTGGATTTTTAAAATCAGTTAAATTTTCCGAATTTGTATTCTTGGAAGTATCTTTGTTAGAGAGAGCCTCGTTAGAAGTATTCTCTTTTAAAAGCTGATCTAGTAGTTCGGATAGCTGACCACAAAGGGTAGCTTCTTCTGAATTGTCTAATGAAATAGCTTCTGCACGGGCTGATTCCAAAGAGGCATACAGTCCCTTGAGAGTATGCCGTAGATATCGCCCTAGCTCCGAGTCTCTTACTAACAACTGTTTGAGCAGTTGACTCAATCCATCACCATCAGTGTACTCCACTAAAGGGGTTTTGCTCATCGTTATTCTCTTCTTCTATGGGACTACGCTTAACTCTAAGTACACATCCATCTTTTTCTTTTAAAACTTCTGGTTGATCCGATATCCAATAAGGAACTTCCCCTTCATGAATACGCAGATTACTTTGGTCATCAATTGTAATGTAGTATCTGCAGTTATCCTTAATCTGATTTTCCTCAAATCCTAATGTACCAAGATATATTTCCTTCAGTTTTGGGCTCTCTAAGCTGGGATAGTAAGCATAGAAGGTGTGTCTGCCACTTCTGGGGAATGGTGGGAGAGGTCGAGGCTTCTGGTTCTCATCTTTGCTGATAGCTCCTTTAGTTTCTTTAGTTGTTTGTTCTCCTTCGTCTTCATTGTGAAAAATATCATCAAGTTTTTCCCCAGCCTTGAAAACTAGGTGTGGAGATTCTTCATTGATCCCAATAGCAATATCCCACTGAAGTACACTATCGATAATCATAGCTTGAGGAACTTCTTCTTGTATATTTGCTTTCTCCAACTCTTCTGTTCGTGTTTTTAGCTCTTCCGATATTGTTTGGTTAATATTTGTTAAGGTAGAGTTATTGTCATCCACCTGATCCCCTACTAAATAATGAGGTTTGCCCCGACAAACTACCATTTCAATTTCTAGGGTTTGGTTAACTTCAAACTGAGCTTGGAATCCCTCATACCATTGATTATTATTCTGGGAAAATATTCCGATTTGTTTGGCAATCTCTTCAAAGTTAAATTTAGCCCATAAAATTTCTCTTTGACTTTCAAAGTCTCGACGATAAATGTTCGTAGTTGGTAAAACACCGAACCATTCACTTCGAGCTTTAGCTTCCTCATTAGGATTAAATTTATACAATGGCTGTCGTGCTTGAAAAACTGGTTCTAAAGAACCTACAACTTGCCTCAAGAAAGCACAAGGCAATGTGTAAAGTAAATTATTAACTTCGATATAGAGTTCGCTTTTACCTTCTTTTAGCTTGTCTTTCGCTGATTTCGGAGAATAAGTGAACTGCTGTCGGCTCATGCCATAACAAGCCCCGATTGACGTAGCTAATTTGGCATAGTCAGGTACAAAAGTAATCCTGGCTGGGTTCCACTCGAAATCGTTCTTGGTATTGCTAAAGATTTCATTAATTTTACGCCTGACTAAATCTAGATGGCAAGTCTGTCCAGATAAAATTAACCAATCCAAAGGTTCTTTTTTACCAGTTAAACTGTCTTTAGGCAATCGGCTTTCTAGCAATTCTTTAGCAATATTGATTGCTTCTCCAACCACTTTTGAAGCAGCTGTTTCAAGTTGTTGTTTAGATAGCTTGATGCCAGGATTATATTCACCAAGCTCAATAGCTTGTTGAACGCGAATAAATTGTTCTAATTGATTCGGCGGAATTTCATATTCATCATATTCAACGCTACTTTTGCTTAATTCAACTTTAGCATCATCAGCCCATCGCCAAAGGGTGTAAAAAGCTTGTAGTTTTTTTCGATCCTCTTTCCATCGAGTTGGTAATATTTCTTCTGCATAGTTTAAAACTGTTGAATAAAATGGATCGTTTTCTGGGTTTTCTTTGTCAATGCACTCTAATAGGGAGCGAGTGCGGTATTTGTTGTGATTATCTTGTTGCAAAAATCTTGGCTCTAATCCTCTGATCAGCAGGTCTAACTTATCATCCTTTAATTTTCCTTCTGTAAATGCCGTTAACAAATTGTCAACAATCGCTACTTTAAGCACGCGAAAGAGTCGTAGAGTAATTAACTCACCCCCTAAAAATAAGTGTCCAGAAGACCCCATCAACTCTGGAGTCAGAACATAGTAACGTCCACCAGCTCCTCGATCTTCTCCTGGGTCAAATGGACTATCATTTCTCAGAAGTAAACGAATTAAAGCCAAGTCTGTCGTTCCACCACCAATGTCCAATACCATTAGGTTTTGAGCCCATTTTTGACCGCTACGACGACAGCGAGTTTTAAAAGCTTCTATACCGATAGTTTGGTTTCCACCAAATTCTCGCCATACATAGAAAATAGCAGCAGCGATTGCTTCATCAAAATCTTTTTTTACGTCTACTTTGACATCTGTATCTGTAAATTTTTGCTCAAGAATTTGACTTACTAAGTCTTCCAGTTTACGACGATTTTCTGGCTTAGATACCGTCGGATAAGTAACTATTACTCTGTAAAATTTACCGCTATCATAACGTTGTTTGTTTTCCGGTTTATCTTTAAAATTTTCTGTTAATTCAATCAGACATTTCATTGCTGCTTGAATTAGCTCACTATATTCAATATTTTTCTCTTCTCCTTCCCAATATATCTTGATTTTATCTTCTTCTCCTTTTTTTATGGTTTTATTAAGGTAACGCTTCGGAGAATGATGAAACTTACTTTCTATTTTTCGCCAAAATGTTTCCTGGTTTTCATCTTCCTGGTTTTCATCAGTAGTCTCTTGGGACATCGCTGCCAATCGATTATTTCTAGCTATTTCCCCCATTTCCACTTCCAAGAATCCATTTACACCAACCAGTTCCAGTTCGCTAGTAATTTGTGTATCTTGGGGTAGATTTTTATCTATTTTTGCCAGAACGATACGTTCCTTTTGTAAGGGTGGTAACTGAAATAATTGACGGTAAATTTCGTTAAGTTTTTTACTAACTACCGGGTAGATTGGATCATCTAGTCTAGTACCTAAGGAAATTTCTAGTTGGCGAATTCCCTCTAACAAGAGCGAGCTATTTTTATTGTCGATAATTTCTGGCCAAGATTTTCCCAAATTATTTTCAACTTGTTCGATATATTCCTGCCATTCATCATCACCAACTCCTGGTAATTTTGAGTCAGATGAGCCTAACCATTCGTTAAAAAGTTTAAATAATAGGTCTTTTTGTTCCAAGGATAATTCGTTTGGTTCTATTGCTTCTCTAGGATCGTAAAAAGTAACAGTAGAATTTGAAGTACCAAAATCGATAGCAATCCATCCACCATGTGAGAGCATTTTTTCCCCCTTACTTGTTTTTTTGTAAAATAAATTACAGGTTTGAGACTTTGTGTGCGATTCACTTACGTTGCTATTTTGCTCGATATAATCTATTTTAAATCCTAAAAAATAATTGGCAGAAATGGGCAGAGATCTATCGAGTTTGCAGTATGGAGAAAAACGTAATAGCGAATCCAGATAAAATGGTATTGGATAATTCTTAAAAGAATTATTGTAAGCCTGTTGAATTTTATCTCTAAGTTCTAGAGGATTTCCTGTTATAGTACAGTTGATATGATCAATCCTTATAAGATTAGCTGGATCGTCGTGCTCATGAATCAGGTCTATTACAGGAAGCTTTAACCACTTAGTATTGTTTACTGTTTTAATTTGGTTTTGGTTCAACAGAAATTTATTTACAATCTTAATTCCAACAGGCATATCAACATCTTTGGCAAAGTTTAAAGAGGAATATTTACTAGCTCCTGTAGAATTAATAACCAATCTGGTGTGGTTTTTTCAGTTGGCTCTTCACCTACCATTTGTTTTAGCAACGTTCTATCTGCTAAGAAATCTTCTTCCAATCTTCCAATAGCATCTTCTAAAAATGATGTTTGGAGTTCCTTATTGACTGTTTGATTTGTTTTGCTTAAAAGTTGAATAAAGCTATCACTAACGCTAAAAATCATTGTATCTCGAAGTCCCAGTATAAAAGTTAGATGGTTTTCGTAGAGTGGTATTCTTTGATTAGCTTGTTTATGGTCTGGAGACCACCCGAATATCAAAGCAGGTTCATTACTGTTTTTGTCTTCACGGGGTAAAGGAAATAAAGTTTCTGGGTCTATAGTTATAAAACTATTTTCTTTGACTATTTCGAGTAGCTCTGATTCCCATTCGCTCGGAGATGCTAAATCATCAAGTAACTCTTGTATATATTCTTGTATTTCTTCTTTTTTCACAACACAATTTTCAATTTCATACCGTATTTTTTTGATATTGATTGTCCTTTGATTATCCTTTAAGGAAATTAGGTTATTTGATAATTCATCTAACCAGTCTTTGATAGACTGGTCAACACGCTCCTGAGTAAATTTCTCTATGTTATCGCAAGCGTCCTTAAAACGATCGTAAAATTCATCGCTTCTAGTAAAAGGTTTTCGTTCTCTCTTTGTTCTTCGAGTTGTTCTTCGAGAAGAAAATTCCCCTCTACTGTTAGGTTGCAAATTGACGATTCCGTTTTCAATTTTGAGAAATAGGGTTCTCCATTCACTCCAGCGAGAGATTTCAGAATTGACTTTTTCTTCAACCTCTTTTCGAAGGGAAATTTTGCTTCTTGTTTCATCTATTCCTACTCCCAATTCCAATGGATTTTTTTCTAAATGGGTTTTTAACGCTTGATAGCTATCTGCTAATTCTCGGAGTGCTTGGCGCAGGATTCGTAATTTGGGATTCTCAGAAGCCAGCAATTTAGCCAGTGAAGGATTATTAACTTTCTGTGCTAAATTTTGTTGTTCCTTAACCAAAGTTTGTACTTTAACGTTGACATCTTTATATAATTGTTCAAGACCATGAGTTGCCACGTGATTTTCAAGCAGATACCGTAGTCTAGAAAGACCACCATCTTTTGTGAAAGCATCTAGCCAAGTTACTAAAATACTATCAGGTTCAGATTTTTTTAACCTTTCGCTTAACTGCTGCCATTTTTCGTTTAGATCAGGAAAATGCTTCTGAAATATATTGAGGTTTTCTAGTACAGTTGGTGTCGCAATTTTAATGGTGCTGTCTAGGTTTTTTATCAAATACTCAAGAGCAGCAAATGCTGACATAAAAACGATTCTTTGCTCATCATTCCCTTTCGTCAATTTACGGGAATTTTCAATAACCTTACGCAAAGCTGGTATTTCATCGAAAATTTTCTGCTCTGTTAGTTGCTCTGTGTTACTAAGAAGCTTGTCAATACCAACTTCTGCCCCAGGCAAATCATCAAATCGCCCCACACCTACAAGGATAAAATCATCGAGATTTTGGTTTTTTCTTTGCTTTCGGAGCAGATCGATGATTTCATTGTTTGTTGTACTTCCTGGACGAGGACCATAGGTCAATAGTAAAATCGTCTGTACATTTTCCATTTCATGGACATTTACAAATCGATCTCGAAGCTCAGATTTATCAGCCCCTAATCCAGGCAAGTCTAGTAAAACTAACTTGTTTGCTTCTTGAAGAGATGAAAGATCCCAAATTTTATCTGACACTTTGACTTCAACATTTATTCGTCCGATTAGAGGAAAGGTGGCTTGCAAAAACTTAGGAAACTGCTCCTCGTCTTCTGGAGGAAACTGTTCAAACTTCTTAATATCTAAGATCGAACGGGGGTCATTAGGTAGCTGAAGACCTGCGTAAGCATGAGTAGAATTATCAATAGGCAAGGATTGACCGCATAAATTATTTCCATAACGTAGATAAGATTCAACAAACACTACTAGTTCTTGAATTGCGTTTTCTAATCCAGGAGTTTTGTCATAATTTTTTACTTCATCGTACCATTTGATAATGTTTTGCCAAACATCAGGATCTTTGGAAGTAAAGTTTTTTAAACTAGCGATTTGCGTACTAGGTAATTGTGCTTCAGCCTGTACAACCAACTCCTCAACTATAAAGTCAAGACATTGATCAATTTCGTTCTGATTAAAATATTTAACGCTAAACTTAAATTCAGTTGGTTGCGAGCCTTTTACCTGAACGATATTGAGATGAGTCACATTCCCAGTAGCTGCCACTCGACTGTCTGGTAACATTCCTGCATAACCAAGTAAACTACCTAAGACCGTAGTTTTTGTAGCTTTGAATTCTCCCATAACAGCAATTTTAACTGGTGAAGAAGAAGATTTAACTACTTCTTCGGCTTGCTTTCGGACAATTTCAACTTGATTGCTAATTTCAGTTAAAATACTATCCTGCTGAAGGGATTGAGTCTGAATAACAGAGTCATATTCCTCAAGTTTATTAAGTATAGATTCAGCGAAATTATTAAAATCACGCAGTTGTTCAACCTTTGACATGATAATTTAAGATGAGACCACTAATTATGACTTTGTTTAAATTTCCGTAAGCGTATCTAAAGGAAACTGATCACATTTTTTTCAAATAATATTGTTCATAAAAAAAACAGATTTTTTTCGCTTCTTATCCTATATTAATAGCTCTCAAGAGTACTTCTGGTGGAGGTATTTCTTCTAAATCTCCTAAAGTTAGAGTGTCACAAATACCAGTTCTTGCTCCCTTTTCTTCTAAAGATTTGTCCAATTCTTGTAGAAATTGTGCTGCTTGGGGATCTGAACCAACTTGAATAAAAGAAATACCAATTTCCGAATCCTTATCGATTCGACGAGTTGCGTTCACAAGTACATCAATTACTGGAGGCTTATCATCAGGTGCTCCATCTGTAAATACTAAGAAAATTTCCCCATTTGGTTTAGCACTACCGTTTGCTTTACGTTGGAAATAATTCTCGAGAGCATCCCGCAAAACCTCATCAAGGTATGTTCCACCCATAGGATATGTTTCTTTAAAGATTTGTTCTACCTTATTTGTCGTAACATTATCGTATCGCTTAAATCTACTCGAAAATACATAAACAGTAATCCCATCGGGGTCGATTTCTTCACAATATCTAGCATAAGCCTCTGTAGTTTCTTCCATAACCTCCCATCTAGTTTTTGTCCCCCTTTTCTCGTCCTTAATGGTCATACTGCCACTTTTATCAATAATGATGGTGTAATCACGGTCTTTTAATTCTTCTGGGACATACATAATTCTGATTACTCTGAAAATGTTGCTAAAAAACAATTCAAGCTTTGATAGCATTATATGAATTAATGTAGCAGATCAAAAATCCTAGATCGCTTCTATATAACCGACTTATATAGTCAGGGTATTGATAAACATGTAGTGATGGCATAATCTACCCGACAAACATTTATTGTAGTTATGAATAAAATTCCAAATAGCTCTTAACGGAAATCTCCAAATCTCTCCGGCAAATCCCTCCACGGTATCTCGGCTTGCTCCCGATACTTTACAATACCTCTACAATACCTCTTCTGTCAAACTAACTGATCACAGGCCCTTCGCTTCCGGAATAATTGCCCTAGTAGCACTGACAAACAGCGGTTTCTAAGGTTTTCCAATTTTTGATCAATTTCCTGTTCATTCTCCTGTACAAACTGAGTTATTGAGTGGTTGCTTGGAGTCTTTTGAGGTTTTTATCAACTCTTTTTATCAACTCCAAGAATACATATTTAGTTTTAACAAACGGTAGAAATTATTCCGCCGTACTAATAAAGTAATAAAAAATACATATATTTAGGAAATAGGGCTAGGGATTTTCCCACGGATATCTGCCTGACACTAGACAAATCAAACCTACCGAAAGCAGGGTAAAATCTTTATTATGCCTAGGAAAAGTGCCCCGGTAGCTGCACCAAGTAAGGGGGATTATTAGTAGCTGATCCTTAGGGTGAAATCTCAGTGATTTTACTTAAATTTTTTAGTATATAAATATACTTAATATTAAATGGTGGAATTTATACTTTCTTAAGATTTTTACTATAATTAATAAAATTTAAAATTTATAAAAAATTAATTAATCTTTTTTTATATTTATTCAACGTTTGTGATAATTATTTTAGTGAATGTGTTACCAATGATCAGATTATGCTATACTAATACAAATAAGACTTTGGAAACCATTTGTCAATTACCCAATCGGGAATATGCCTCTATTAATTAATGATAAAAAGAGGGGCAAGAGGGAACCTCATAAAGGTAGGTTTTTGGTAAGCATTCAGCCGTCAGCCGTCAGCCGTCAGCCGTTCGCGAACGGCTTATTTTATTCAAAAGCACCGATTGCGCTACGCGCACGCTGCGCGAACAGTAGCATGGCCATAGGCCAAGGGCTTTTCCCCAGACTTTCAATTCTGTAAAATATCGAACTATTAAATTCTCCCAAATGAGATTTATTTGAAGCATTAGGCTGAGAGCTGAAAGCTGACAGCTGAATGCTGACGCTTAAATGTATATACACTTATTTAAATAAATAAAAAAGAGGGGCTTGTGATCAGGAGTCTGTTGCCAATTATGCGATGGAAACCGTTTCAGTCAAGCGCTCCAATAGATTGTGCCACGGACCGACACCCAGCTTCTCAATCACCTCTGTTTGAGCTTGTTCCCAGAGGGGAATAGCTTCGGTCAGGTTTTCCTGGCCTTTTGCCGTTAGTGCCACCAATCGTGTCCGCCGATCCTCTCCAGGAGTGATCTCAATCAGTCCCTGCTTTTCTAAGGGCCATTTTTAGACTAATGCTCTCTTTCGGAGGACCACTGATTCGTTTCGCTTCAGTAGTGTCTAGGTCAGATTTACCCTGTGCAGACAAATCCGCTCCTGCTGTCCGGGGCGTAAGCGATCGCGTCATCGTCTCGGGATTGTACTGGAAAAGAATCACACTAGCTAGGGGGTTAGCAGGGTCTAGAGCGACTATTGCTCCTCTCAACCAACGAGGGGAAAGGGGAGATGTAGCCATGAAATCCTTGTGGTTAATAAACTGCTGTTCTCAAGTCTGTTTGAATACTTATTATTGAGCTAACTCATCAATTGTTAATTGTTAATTGTTAATTGTCAATGGTCAAAGTCAATATAGCAAGGGAGCAGGGAGTAGGGAGTAGGGAGTAGGGAATAGGGAGCAGGATATGTAAGCATTCAGCATTCAGCCATCAGCCTTCCGTAACTCAGATTAAAGTTTCGCGTAGCGTGGCCATAGGCCAAAGCTTACCTGTTTTATTCAAAAGCATTTAAAGTAGCGTGGCACAGGCTTCGACGCTGGGACTTAACCCATAAGCTGATAGCTGATACGCGACGCGCTGATAGCTTACCTCCCGACTGCCGACTCCCTACTCCCTATTCCCTTTACTATATTACTTTCTCTTAAAAATATCCTTGCGTTGGTTGAATAAAAATTCCCAAGGAACTACCATTATACTCCGTAAATCGGATTCTAGTCTATTCACTTTGTAGGTACGTGGAGCAGGAGTCACCTCCTCAAAATAGTCTGAATGTAAGCTGAAGCCAAAAGTTACCTTGTCTGGGAGACGAATTTTAGCAATTGGTCCATTGCTGATATTATCAGCAGTAAATAGCCAAGCCTCCAAGCTATCTGGGGTCAACACAGTAGTTAAAAGATACCCTTGGTTTTGGGGAATGAATTGAATACTATTTAAAATACTTCCTACAGGATACACATAAAAATCAAGCAATCCCTTGCCTAAATCACACACATGGGTGTCAGGGTTTTGTTCCTGTTCTTGTTTGATCTGCTCAGTCAGTTCTTGCCAATTCGTGTCTAGAGGAATTTTAGCGAGAACTGAAGGTAAGTCCTGTTGAGGAAGTTGATCATCCCTTAGAACTCTGTTTTTACTATCCCGAAAACTAAGATATTGACGACGACAGATAAACTGTTGGTAATATCCAGCATAAACTTGATAGAGAGCAGAGTATCCCTTTTCCGCCAAGAATTCTCGTGGATCAGCAGTGAAGAGGGTTGTGGTAAACCATCCTGGATGGACAAAGGTTTCTTCACTAATCACTTGAGTATCTTGGATCACCACTTTGCGCAAAACGCCAGGATCGAAACCAAACATCCAAGGGATACCATAATAGTCTTTATCATACTTCTCACCACTAAAGTGTTTCACATCATCCGGTCGCAAGGCTTCAGTGAGGCTAATTGTTGCTTGCTGGATCCCAACTAAATGGATATTGCCATCGATATGATGATAGTTACATAAGAAGTGATAGCTATCCCCATCAAACGTGACTAAACGGGATGGAACAGTTTCCTGGTCTGGTTTGAGTTCATCACGATCAACGATATAAATCTGTGTTTTTGGATAAGCTTTCAGAGGCGGAATCTTGACTCCTAATAGCATTGCCAATCCCATTTGGAATGGCATATCTGGAATCATAATACATTTTTCAGTTACTATCGCTGAATGAGGACTCCCCTCCAGAACTGTTCCTTCTAATTCCCAGTGTTTTAAGGTTCCTTCCCCATCCCAGGTTGTAATATAAACAGCACTGATCATATCAGTGAATAAATCCCCTGGATTGGGTTTAGATTTTAACTCACAAGTAATCAGTTGTTTGGTTTTAGGGTCAACTAATGGGTGGGCTGTATTGGCTACCATTGGGAAGAATGATAGGGGAACAGAAACCACATGTTCGTCAAAATACCCGATTGGGGTTATAGTATCAAGGGTGACTGGATCGACTTCCCAATAACGTCCTGCATCCGCCGTCAATATCAGCCTGCCGTTCATATTGACAATGGCTGTGTTAGCAATTTCTGACACCCCTAACGGACTGATGACTGCGGGAAAAAATCCTTTTGATAAATTGTATATGGGGAGGATCTTATGCCAAACACTATCCCAGGTTTTTAGTCTTTTACTGTAAACCTTGATTTTGCCATTATCACTCTTGAGATCCCATTTAATAATTACCCCTTCACCGGCAAATAGATGACGCTCTTTCTCTCGGTGATAAGGAGCAACAATAAAAACATAACCGGATAAATTTTCTGGCCAACTCCCCTCAATTACTGGGGCATCAAACTCTCCCAGTGTTGAGCGGCTAAAGTTTTTGACATTGACCTTGGATGTAGAACTTGATTGGGCTACCATCTTTTTTTACTTAGTCAATAATTTTAGTAAGCCGTAAGCTTTCAGCAGTCAGCTATCACTCAGTTTTTTAGGTTGAGGGATTAACGGCTGGATGCTTAGGATTTTCATATCTTATTTTATTAAAGAGTAAACTAGTCTCTTAAGTGTAATAATCGGAATTTTCTTAATAAAAATTTATAAAAATAATTGGGGTAAGACCCATCAGTCGCGAAGGGTGTAATGGGTCTTACACTGAACACTAGTCTCGGTGTAACTGTCCGCCAAAACTAGTTTATAGCAGGGTTTAGACTAGGTTTTTTTCAAGGCAATGATGATACTGTATTGTCGGACAACTGCCAGAAAGTGGTCGAGAAAAGAGGTAATATCTTCCTCTGTTTTAGCTGATTTGTCCGACTTACTCCTAGATTTGTCATTGCGCCATACCTCTATAAATAGCCTGAGCAATTTCCTTACCCATATCTGTAGGATTGTGGGTTTTAGTTAAGTTTAAATTCACTGGTACAGTGGGAATCTTGGTACTATCTTGCCAATTTAGAGGTAGTCCCTTCACCTTAAGCAAACGGGATAATTATGCTTCCACCGCTGCTTGTAAGCGTACCCGTTCTAGTCGATTCAGGTCAATTCCTTCGTAAGCATTCAGCCGTCAGCTATCAGCTTTCAGCTGTCAGCTTTCAGCTTATCGGCTACGCGCATATGCTTACAAAATCTCGAACTATTAAATTCTCCCGTTTGAGGTTGATCTTAAGCTGACGGCTGACAGCTGACGGCACCTCAAGTAGCGTGCGCGTAGCGCATATGCTTACCTTAAATTATACCAAAAGAAGTTTACAAAAGAGGTTTATTTTAAGCTGACGGCTGACAGCTGACAGCTGTTCGCATAGCGTGAGCTAAAAGCTCACGGCTGAATACTTACATTCCTTCTATGCTTAGCTCTGGGATTTTAATGGTAATGTTCATCAAGGGAGTAGGGAGTAGGGAGTAGGGAGTAGGGAAAGGCAAGAGGCAAGAGTTAATCAACTATAGAGGGATTTTGGGTTATGTCAAAAAAACGGTAATCAATAAATACTAGATATAACTATCCAAAATTATCTAATTTTAATTATTTGCTGACCCTAATCTCAGCACTTTTGCTATCCTTACTTATACTAACTCTGTCAACTATCTCTGTCAAACTTAGCTATAACTGTAGACTTAGTTATCAAAAATAATTACCGTTTTTTCCCTTACCGAAAATCCCGATTCCCGATTCCCGATTCCCGATTCCCGATTCCCGATTCTATGTTACCTCAAATTAGCATTTAACAAAATTAATGATTAAATTATATGTAAGCATTCAGCCGTCAGCCGTTGGCCTTTGGCCACGCTACTTGAGGTGCCGTCAGCCGTCAGCCGTTGGCCTATTGAATGCTGAATGCTGAATGCTGAATGCTGAATGCTGAATGCTGAATGCTGAATGCTGAATGCTGAATGCTGAATGCTAAATGCTAAATGCTGAAGGCTGAATGCTTACAATTATATTAAAATATATGTAAGAATTTGCACAAAGTTTATTTTTATGTTTAAATAATTAATGAACACTAACGTCCTAATTTTAAGGCGATGTACACCAATTTCATTGTTTCACCTTTTCCGAATCAATCTAGTGAAATAATTCTCCCAGCTTCTCATGGGTTTTATCCCTACCAAGAACCAATTAAACATACCTTGACTGGTTCTAAGCGGGCGATTTATATCACAATCAGGAATTTGCAGACTCTGGGCTATGCCACAGTCAGCGAGTGGAGTCCACTCCAACGGACCTACAATCCTGGGGAATACATTTGTATTTTGCAGCGCAATCTGATTCTAGATTAAACTTATAACGTAGCTGGGGGGTCTTCCCCCCAGGTGCGACAGTTAAGACTAGTTTATTGGTTTTGTACTATGCCTTGTTATGAGGGGTCAGAGCCACAGAGGGGTTTAGCCTAAATTCCTCGTAAACTAGAATTAATCAGTAGATGCTACATCGCCTTAAATTGCTTTACGTTTGTAGTCATTGCCTTGAATTGGTTTACGTTTGTAGTCGTGGAAGTATTTTCCACGGCTATTTTTTTTGGTCTTGACTGGTAAGCTATCAGCGCGTCGCGTATCAGCTATCAGGTATCAGCTTTCAGCTTTCAGCTTTCAGCTTTCAGCTTTCAGTTATCAGTTATCAGGATTCAGCTAATGCGCTACAGATGGTGCTACTTGAGGTGCTTTTGAATCAAACAGGTAACCATTTTTTTAATATGAGTTACGTCTGCATTAGGCTGACCGCTGACCGCTGACCGCTGACCGCTGATAGCTTACTGGTCTTGACTGTGGAAGCTGGTGTGGATAGTGTGGAATGTATTCTGGTGAAGGTGAGCATAGGTCAAGCATGGGTGAATGGCAGGAAAATAATTCACGGCATCTGAGTGCGGCAATGTTCTGCTTGCGATCGCGTTTGCAAGAATTAGCTCAAGAATTAGCTGGAGATGAGTCGGTAGGCCCAGAAGCGATTAGCCAAGGGGAAGCTGCCATGGCAGAAGCTGAAGCCAATCATCCCCGACATCATCTCAAGCTGGGTATCTTTGATAAGATATAGCTTTTGTGTCTGGGTTGTGAAGATACTCTCAAAGGCAACAGGCAAGAGGCAAGAGGCAAGAGAGCCTCAGTTTTATTCTCCAATCAAAAAAGACCATGCAGGTTTACATCATCTGCTTAGCAGATGATGTAACAAGAAAAATTCGACAACCTTAACCCTACTCCCTACTCCCTACTCCCTACTCCCTACTCCCTACTCCCTACTCCCTGTGTCCTTCATGTCTATTGTTATTGTCGAAAACCTCAGCAAAATCTACCCAGTAGCAATCAAACAACCAGGACTAAAAGGTACCTTAAACCATTTCTTCCGCCGTACCTACCGTTCAGTCAAAGCTGTCCAAGACGTTTCCTTTGAAATTGGCTTTGGAGAAGTGGTCGGATTCTTAGGGCCTAATGGTGCTGGCAAAACCACTACTCTCAAGATGCTCACTGGACTGATTCATCCGTCTAAGGGTCGAGTCAGAGTTGTGGATTACATTCCCAAACGACGTCAACCAGGCTTTTTGAAAAAAATTACCCTAGTTATGGGGCAGAAGCAACAGTTGCTTTGGGACTTACCAGCCCTAGATTCCTTGAGAATCAATGCCGCTGTCTATGGTATTTCTGATACTGACTATAAGTATCGAGTTGGGGAACTTACTGAGATGCTCTCCCTAGAAGGGAAACTCACTCAGCCAGTAAGAAAACTCTCCCTAGGAGAGCGCATGAAAGCGGAACTACTAGCAGCACTGCTACACCAACCCCAAGTTCTATTTTTAGATGAACCTACCTTAGGATTAGATGTCAATGCTCAACTGGCGGTGCGGGATTTCTTGCGGGAGTACAACCAACGCACAGGAGCAACAATACTCTTAACCAGTCACTACATGGCCGATATCACTGCTCTTTGCCAACGGGTGCTACTAATCCATGAAGGTCGGCTGATTTATGATGGCTCTCTAGACGGATTACTTGACCGCTTTGCTCCCTATCGTGAGATCACGGTAGAACTTGCCCAGCCCTTACCTGAGGTAAAGAATGGCCAGGAAATGTCTTTACAGCGCTATGGTGAACTCAAAGAAATAGATGGTCACCACGTGCGTTTCCTAGTGCGTCGGGAAGTGCTTACCGAGACTGTGGCTCGGATTCTCGCTGAGCTGGAGGTGATAGATTTAAGCGTAACTGACCCTCCCATTGAAGAAGTTATTGGTCGTGTTTTCCAGGCAGGAGTAGTAGAGTGAACTTTGCTGCAAAGGTTAGCTGGTTAAAGGTTGTCGGTCATAAGGCAGAATTAAGAATTAAAAATTAAGAATTAAAAATTAAGAATTTAGAAGGCAGAATTAAGAATTAAAAATTAATAATGTAGCCTTAATAATGCAGCCTTAATAATTAATAATTTAGACTGTAAAATTTAGATTTTTTTGATTGGAAGTTCCCGATTCCCGATTCCCGATTCCCGATTCCCTACTCCCTACTCCCTACTATCTAAAATAAATGAAGCGCGTCCTAAGAATCGTTAAAACCTTCCTGAGTGTTTATTACGCCCATATGATGGAATATCGGGCAGAAATATTTTTTTGGGTACTGTCGAATCTGTTACCTCTGATTCTAATGGGGATTTGGATCAAGGCATCCCAAGAAGCAGAATTTGGTCTGAATTCTACAGAATTTGCCCGTTACTTTATCTCAGTGTTTTTTATCCGCCAGTTCAACTTGGTATGGGTTATTTTTGAATTTCAAGAACAAGTGTTGCAAGGGAAACTTTCCCCACGATTACTACAGCCAATTGATCCAGTGTGGCATCACGTAGCCGCTCACTTAGCAGAACGATTTATCCGTATGCCGTTTAACCTAGGGCTAATCGGTTTGTTTTTTCTGCTGTATCCCCAAGCAGCTTGGCTACCGAATCTTGGCAATTTGTTACTCGGTTGCCTGGTGGTAGCAATGAGCTTTGCCCTACGCTTTTTGATGCAGTATACCTTTGCCATGTTCGCCTTTTGGACAGAACGAGCTAGTGCTATTGAAGAATTATCATTTTTGCTCTACTTATTTCTTTCTGGGTTAATTGCTCCGTTGGAAGTCTTTCCTCCTTTGGTACGGCAAATTGCCCAGTGGACACCCTTCCCTTATTTGATGCACTTCCCAGCAGCACTATTTATTGGTTTACCAGTGAATGTGGTGGGGGGAATCTTGATAATTCTAGGTTGGAGTTTGGTATTTTTCCTAGTCAACCGCTGGTTATGGCGTAAGGGGTTAAAGCATTACTCTGGGATGGGAGCTTGATCTTATCTTGCATTCAGCCGTCAGCGGTCAGCCCTCAGCCCTCAGCCCTCAGCTAAAAGCACCGATTGCGCTACGCGCACGCTGCGCGAACAGTAGCGTGCGCTATGGGCATAAACTGTTCGGTGTAGCGTGGCCACAGGCCCAAAGCTGATAGCTGATAGCTGATAGCTGATGCTTATATTGCATTTCTCAATCAACGCTCTAGCTAGGAATGACCCTAAAACATTGGCGTTGCTGAATTAAGGAATGAATGTGCGATAATTTGGTTGTCTTAAAGCCCCCGTGGGTCCCCCAATTCTGGGGGACTTGTCTTGATGCAATAGCGAGTGGGGGAAACCACGGCAATAGCGAGTGGGGGGAACCCCCAAGACCGCGCTGCCTCCCCAAGACCGCGCTGCATCGCTTCATAGTTTTGTTCCCCCACCGGTGCGCTTTCCGTCGGCGAATTAAATTCGCCACGGGTCGCACCGCAGAATTGGGGGGCTAGGGGGGCAAAACCATACGCATAATCAGCAACGCCAAAACATTTGCCCCCAAATAATCCCCCTAATTTACCTGAACCACCTCACTGCCACCGGCCAATGCTATGGTTGGCAATGGTTTTGGCATCTATTGTCATTCATCTATGCTTCTTGTGGATACTGTATATGCTCTTGATGGGGCGCTTCGAGAGTTCGCAACCCAGTCAGGATTTGATTGCCATAGATCTGATTGATATCATTCCGGAAGACATAGCTGAGCAAGAGACATCACCAGAAGACCGATCAACAGCTCTAATCCATCAAAGCACTGATTTAGCTCTCACCAGTCCTAGGTCAGAGGGGAATCTTAATCACCAAACTCTCTCTAACTCTACCATTGATAGCACTGAGCCTGACTTAGATCCAACACCAACAGAGGAAAGCTTACCAGTTAAAGACCTAACACTGCCAACAGATTATCAATTAACTATACCTGTACCCGCACCTGAACCAACAACTCCGATCACTCCTGTTAAGCCTATTCCAGTAATCCAAACCCCCCTACCTTCACCCTTACCTCTGCCACCACCGATTCAGCCACCGGCTTCCAGCATCCCGGAAGAGTCGGCATCAAAAGATAGCTTTCTGGCTAAGATGAGTAACTTTGGTCTGACTAATCCGAATCACGATATTCCAGACCAATTGGCTCTACCGCTACCAGCTAACCAAACGGAATTTTCCGCTCAGGAGCTGAATTTGACAGGTATTGATTTATCGGAAGAGTTAGTGTTGAAGGTGGTGGTGTTAATTTATGCAAATGGTAAACCGGAACTGCTACCGGACTATATTCAAGTGCGGCAAGGCAATATTAGTATTGAGCAGGCTCAGCAACTGGCACAGCAAGTGATTCGCGATTGGCTGTTTGCCCCCACTTACATGGCAGGTCAGGCAGTTGTGCAAGCTTATCGCTTCCAACTGACCATTAGTCATTAGTAGACTTCGTGGCAGTTGTCGGGAACAGGCAAGAGGAACCCACCCCTAACCCCTCCCAGGAGGGGAAGGCAAGAGGCAAGAGTTCAGATTTTTGATGTGACAGCTCCCACACTGACTCTTTGAGTTCAGTGTGGGCAACAAGCGCCAATCCAGCTATTGCTTAGGAGGCGCTGGGCTTTAAGAACGGACTGCCCTGCCGCTCTGTTTTCTTGGTCTTTTGTTTAATAATGTTTGACCAACTTCCCAGCATTTTCGGCTTTGAAAGTCAGTATTTCCAGTATAACACATCGATTGGTCTAAAGTGAAAGACTCTGTGCAAAATTCATCCCACACTCATGCTGCGCATGTTCGTTGTGGGGCTTCTTTTGCCGGAAGCTAAAAAATGTGGCACTTTGATTTTCTTATGTTATGATGCTAGAAGTGCTGGAAACAGTGCGGATGTAGTTTAGTGGTAAAACCTCAGCCTTCCAAGCTGATGATGGGGGTTCGATTCCCCCCATCCGCTCTTGAGATATTATTTGTATATATTTTGTTGAATGCGATCGCACTGGACAGGTGGTGCGTTACGGGGCTGGCTATGTCAACCCTGGCAACGAGGCAAAAAATCAGAGGCTTTCCGCCCCTAACGCACCCTACGGCTAATGCGATCTAAATTCTAAATTCTTCATTCTAAATTCTTCATTCTAAATTCTTCATTCTCAATTCTCAATTCTCAATTCTCCAGCTAATTGGGAGGCTGGATTTCACTGCAAACTTCGTAGAACGATGTGGTGGGAGCTTTGGTAAACAAGTGAGACATTTGGTTTAAGATTGCCTCATAGGCTTCACTTTGATGATCTTCCATGTCTGCTATGCTTTCCCAAAAGATCACAGCAATGCCTCTATCGGTTCCCGGTTCTTGCAGTAGGTAAGCGCCTTTGAACCCTTGGATATAGGTAGATACAGCTTTCTCGTAAAGATCCTGAGCTTCTTGAAATTTGCCTGGCTTGAATTCACCAATGGCAACATAAGCATATTTGTGCTTAAGAAAATCTAGAAATTCGGTCAACTTTCCCTCCCTTGGGATTTTTTGGGTTAGTTCCCAATCATAACAACTAATGGTTGAGCTGCACAGATACCAATAGAGTTAGTAGGGTGGGCAAAGTTGTCTAATCATTAATACTGATTTCAACCAAAATGCTTTTGCCCACCCTACCACCTACCACCTTGACAGTAGGGTGGCCAAAGTTGTCTAATCATTAATACTGATTTCAACCAAAATGTTTT